>CAXSEW010000149.1:0-8722 GCA_964236185.1 uncultured Nakamurella sp.
CGCGCACCCGCCACCACCGCCCGGCCTGACCAGCCTGCGGTCACCTCCAGCGAAGGACACCCGTCATGACCACCCCCGCTCCCGTCGTCCCGCGCACCGCCCCGGCGCCAGCCGCACCGGCGCCGCCCGTGCCGGCGATGCGCCGCCGGCGTGGGATGACCGAACAGGCCGCCGAAGCGGCCATGGACCAGGCGTGCCGGGCGCTGCGGCTGCCCACCCGGACCGCACCCAGGCGGCGGAGCCGAGCGTGGATTTTCGTGCTCAACCCACCCCGAGAACGTCCCGGCGCATGATCGGCGGGCTCGACGGCAAAAGTCTTGTCATTCGACGGTGCCCCCTGTGCCCCGGGGCGGTCGAAAATAGCCTCCGGGTTCGGTGCCCTTACGGGCTCCCGCGGCGTGTTGGTGGGCCCGCACGATCGTCGGATCGGCGGACATCATCCCGGCGAGCAGGCCGACCTGATCGTCCTCGATCACCGACAAGCGAGCGACGACACCCAGCATCCGACGGTAGTTGCCGTCCTTGGACCAGCAAGAATGGCGTTTCCACACCGTCTTCCATGGGCCGAACTCCGCCGGCAGGTCCCGCCAGAGCGACCCGGTGCGATAGCGCCGGCAGGTTGCCTCGAGCATCGTCCGGTGATCGGCCCAAGGCCGCCCGGCCTGACCCGCGGCACAGGCAACAACGGCTCGACCGCCGATCTGAAATCATGCCCGTTCTCGTCATCCCAAGATCATCACCGCCAGAGACTCAGATCATTTGGAGAGCCGCTCTGCGGCCCAGGTGTTGCTGCACCCCGCGGTGGTTGTTACGGGGTGCCAGAGCACCGACATCCTGGTCGCCTCCGGTGTCGTTCGGGCGAGGCTGTCGAGTCTGGAAAGAGGCTGTGCCGCTTCACAGACGCCCGGCCGCGATCTTCCCGACGGCGGTCAGCGCGTCAGGGGTGACCTTGGTCTGCAGCCCTGCCTGGATGTTGATGGACAGCAGTGCATGCCCTTTAAGGACGTACATGGCGGCGATGGGACCGGTGCCGCCGACGATGGTCAGGCAGGCACCGTCGGCGACGTTGCTGACGTTCCGGGCGTTCGGTTGGGCCTGGGTGGGGCAATACAGGTCAAACTGATTTCTGCCGCCGTTGCGGTCGACGAGGATGGTGACGGCGACACCCCCGGTATAGGCGCACGAGGTGGTGGCGCTGTCCGAGGTGGCCTGGCCCAGCCCGGGGTCGACGCCGAGCAGGGAGGTCAGTTGATGCTCGGTGACCAGGGCGCAGGCGGTTGCTTCGGCGGGAGCTGACTGAATGGTGGCGCTCCTCGCGGCCCGCGCCGAGGTGGCGGCAGAGGGCGCGGCGACAATGATTGCCGCGCTGTGGTTGAGCGGGGTAGGTAAGGTGATTGGCCCGCTGCTGCTACAGGCGGCGAGCAGCAGCGCGGTGGCGGTCACCGCCATAGCTGCGAGCGTGCGTGGATGAGGAGCGGTCATCAGATTCTCCTGAAAAAGATGGGCGCGGTGAGGTGGCAGACCGTCCGGTGGCGGCGACGATGGCGTAGGCAAGCAGCACGCTTTCAGGGCCGGCGCAGATCGCATCGCACCCCGCCCTCCGGCACGGCGCATTTCAGGCCAGCCCCCGGAACGTACCGATCGGACTATCTGAGCGCCGGGCGCGGGCCCGACAAGCCGCCGGTCAGGCCGGCGACCAGGTCGACTCGACGACGGTGCCGCTCGCGTGGAGCACGTCGAGGCGATGGACGACGGGCTCCTGGGTGGGTCGCTGACCTCCGAAAGCGGCGCTGACGGCCGGGTGGATGCGTTCCTCGAACGCCCGGGTGCATGCTTCTTCGGATTCCCAGACATCGATGTACCGCAGCGTGCCGTCGAGCTCGCGAACGCACAGGTGCAGCAGCCCACCGGCCAACGGTTCCGGGCCGATCTTCTCGATGATCCGGCGGTACAGATCTTCCCCGATGGGGACATCCTGGATGTAGGCGTAAATCATCTGACCGGCCTCCTGGTAGATTTGACCCGAATGTATTCGGATGAATAGGGAGACCGTAGGGCCGATGAGTGAGAACGTCAAGGGCGGCGCTGGTGGCAGGCGCGCCTACCACTCGCCGCGTCGGGTCGAGCAGGCCGCCGCCACCCGCGCGGCGGTGCTGTCCGCGGCTCGGGAGTTGTTCGTCAGCGCCGGCTATGGCGCGACCACCATCGCCGACATCGCCGAGCGCGCGCGGGTGTCGCTGGACACGATCTATGCCACGGTCGGGCGCAAACCGGCGCTGCTGCGCGAACTCGTCGAGACTGCGATTTCCGGCACGGGGCAGGCGGTCCCGGCCGAGCAGCGCGACTACGTGCTGCGCATCGGTGCCGCCCAGGGCGCACGCGCGAAGATCACCATCTACGCCCTGGCCATCACCGCCATCCAAGAGCGAATGGCGCCGGTGTTCCTGGCGTTGCGCGACGCGGCCGCCACCGACGCGGACTGCGCGGCCTTATGGCGTGAGATCGCGGTACGGCGGGCGAGGAATATGCGGGCCTTCGCCGCCGACCTGCGGAGCACCGGCGAGCTGCGCGAGGATCTCACCGACGACCAGGTCGCCGACATCGTCTGGAGCATGAACGCCACCGAGTACTGGGACCTGCTCGTTGGCGGACGCGGCTGGACCCCCGCGCAATTCCGTGACTGGCTCACCGACGCCTGGACACGTCTGCTGCTTCGCGCGCCCTGACGGCCGCCCGTTCCGGATGCAACCTCCCGTCACGGGCGTGGCCACGGCGTCCTCGCCGCCGCGCCGGGTGCCGGTCATCGCAGGAGGTCCGCCGCCGAGGTGCAGGGCATACCGGCGAACAGGCTGCGGGCGGCGCCACTGTCGAAGGTCATGTCGACGCGGTCCATGACCAAGGCGGCCCGGGCCTGTCGACCCAGTTCGGGCCGGACGCGGCCGACGGTGGCGGCCATGAGGTGCAGCGCTGCTCGGGGCACGTGCCGGGGCGCCGCGTGGTCGCCGCCGTGGGCGGCGACCATGCGCGCCAGCTGGTCAAGGGTGAGGTTGTCCGGTCCGCCGATCTGCAGGGTCTGGCCCCGGGTGGCCTGATCGGTGACGACGTGTTCGACGAGTGCTGCGACGTCGCGGACAGAGACGAAATTGATTGGGTTGTGGCCGCGGCCGAACACCAGCGGCGGGTTCAACCGGCCGGCGGGGCGGCGCAGCAGGTCGATCCACAGTTCGAGAAATGCTGTCGCCCGCACAACGGTGGCCGGTACGCCACTGGCGGTCAGCGCGGTCTCGGCTGCGCGCTTCATCCGGAACAGCTCCAGCGGGCTGTCCGCGGCGGCACCGACCACCGACATCAGCACCACATCGGCTCCCGCGGCGCGCGCGGCGTCCATCAGGTGAATATTGCCGTCACGGTCCACCGAAGCGGGTGTGCCGCCGCCCGGCCCCGTGAAGCCGTGGACCGCGGAGACCACTACGTCGGCATCCGCCACCGCTGCCGCGACGCTCGCCCGGTCGCGTACGTCCCCCAGGACGGTGTCGACGTGCGGACCGCCCAGATGGGCCGCACGGTGCCGATCCCGGGTGAGCACCCGCACGTCCACACCGCGCGCGGCCAGAGCGGCGACGATCAGCGTTCCAAGGCGCCCAGTTCCCCCGGCGATCAGCACCGTAGCGGTCATGACGTTTCCGGTCCGACCTGGCGCTGCACGGCGACGTCGACACCCTCGCCGGCCTCGTCGACCGGTTCGAGAAAGAACCGGGCGGTCGCGATAGTCCCGTCCCGAACACCGAATACGATCACGCCGCGCATCAGATGCGCCGTGCCGTCCGCCCGCGTACCACGGTGCTCCCATTCGCTCCATACCGTGTCGCCGTCGGCGAGAGAGCCGATGATCTTGGTTGACAAGTCGGGAATGGCGGCCAGGATGTGCGTCCAATTGCGACGCACCTGGGCGTTGCCGACGAACCCGCGTGCCGGGTGCAACGGCGTCTCGTTGCGGTAATCGGCTGCGAAGCAGGCGACGATCCCCTCGAGGTCGTGCGCATTGGTGGCATCACGCAGCCGCTGGATGACCGCGATGGGTTCCGGGCTGCGCGTGGGCGGGAACATGGCGCTCCGATCACTGGGACCTAGCAGCAGGCCGGCCGCGATGTTGCGGCTGTCTGAGCTGATCATTTACTCTGATCCAGCGAACTGGATTCGTTCTATGACTATGGAGCTAACCTGTGAAGTCTGTCAACCCCCGCCGCTACGACGCCAGCCGCCGACGGGCACAGGCGAGCCACACCCGGCAGGCAATCATCGACGCCGCGCGACAACGATTCCTTCAGGACGGCTACACGGCCACCACGATCGCATCGATCGCCACCGACGCCTACGCGTCCCCCGACACCATCTACAAGTCCTTCGGCGGTAAGGCGGGCCTGCTGCGTGCAATGTGCCAGGACGCGCTGAACGGCGCCGGGCCCGTTCCCGCCGAGCAGCGTTCGGACGCGATGCAGGCCGCCGAACCCGACCCCGCCACAGTGCTCCGCGGCCTCGGCGCACTCACCGGCGAGGTTGCGCCGCGCATCGCGCCGCTCCTGCTCCTACTCGTCAGCGCCGCCGGGAGCGACCCCACCCTCACCGAGCTCCACGCCGAGCTCGAGAACGCCCGGTTGGCCCGGATGACCCACGTCGCCCGTAACCTGGCGGCCAAGACACCGTTACGCCGAAACGTCGACGACTCCGCAGACATCCTGTGGACCTACAGCTCCCCCGAGCTCTACCGCCTGCTCGTCCTCACCCGAGGCTGGACCACCGACCGCTACGGCCAATTCGTCGGCGAATCACTGGTCGACGCCTTGCTCGGGCACGACCCGTCCTCGCGCACCAGCACCCCGGGGTGAGGTGCACAGGCACGGCCGCTCGCGAGACGACCGGCGCAATCTCAACGACATCGCTGCCCGCGTCAGGGTTCTCGCCGCGCAGCTGCTGAGAGCAGGCGACTCCCGCTAGCACCCGAGACCAAGTTCGCGCGCAGCCGGCCAACGCGCGGACTACTCAACTTCGCCGGCCCGGGTTCAACATCCGGCGCAGGCTGTTGCCCCAGCCGGTGCTGTGAGGCAGTCGCGTTTCATACTTGGGGACAGGCCCGAGCATAGGAGCATTGCCATGACCGGGACACCCCAAAACGAGCGAATTGTCGGGTTGAGCACAACATTGCCGGCGGCACTGGCCACGCGAAGCCGAGACGACTTCACCGCACTGCTCACCGAAGACGTCCACTGGGGCAGGGAACACGGCGGAAATCGGTGCACGAACCGCGCCGAGGCCGGTGACCATTACGCCGACCTCGTCGCCGCCGGGATCACTCTGCACCTCAACGACATCCACGGCGACGACTACACATTGACCGCTCAGCTGCGCATCGAAAGTCCCAACGCGGAGGCCTACCGGAGCGCGGCGACCGTCCGACTCACCCTCCGCGACGGCCTGATCGCCGACATCCGCGAACTCGACCAAAGGCCAAAGATCGAACTGCTCTACTTCGACAACTGCCCGAACCACGAGACATTCCTGCCCCACCTCCGACAGCTGCTGCACGACCATGACATCGATGTCCCGGTCACTCTCGTCCGCATCGACAACGACGACGCCGCCCAGACCCACAGATTCCTCGGCTCGCCCACCTTGCGAGTCAACGGCCTGGACGTCGAGCCAACCGCGCTCGACCGCAACACCTACGCCCTGCAATGCCGCCGCTACTCCACCCCGGACGGCATCACCGGCACACCATCAGACCACTTGATCCTCGACGCCCTGATCGACAGCCGTGATCTGCACACCGCAATCGGCGCCATCCACACCGGGGATCTGCCGTCGCTACGACGGACGCTGGCCGAACACCCCGAACTCTCTACCACCCGATCGGTCCGCCACGGCGGCCGCTCCTTGCTACTGATGGCCACCGACTGGCCAGGCCACTTCCCGAACATCGCCGCCACCATCAACGCCCTGGTCGAATCCGGCGCCGATCCGAACACGCCCAGCATCGGAGAGCACCCCGAGACCCCACTGCACTGGGCGGCCAGCTCTGGCGACCTCGATGCACTGGACGCTCTTCTGGACGCCGGCGCCGATATCAACGCCCGCGGCGCCGTCATCGCCGGAGGCACAGCTCTTGCCGACGCCACCGCGTTCGGTCAATGGGCCGCCGCCCGGCGACTCGTCGAACGGGGCGCCCAAACCAATCTGTTCGAAGCAGCTGCCCTCGGCCTCGTCGACCGGGTCAAGACCCTGCTCGACACGGACCACCCGACCGCCGACAACATCACCAGCAGCTTCTGGGGCGCGTGCCACGGCGGCCAACTCGTCACCGCCGCAATCCTTCTCGCCAGCGATGCGGACATCAACTGGATCGGCTACGACGGTCTCACCCCACTGGGCGCAGCCCGACGGGCAAACGCTTCACAGCTGGGAACCTGGCTCGAACATCACGGCGCAACATTGCGCCAACCCACCCACCCAGAAAGATAACCACCAATGAAGCACAGACCTGCCAGGGATCCGCCTACCGCCGACTGTCGGTCTGCTCAGGCAATCCGAGACGACACCTTCACCAGAGGTACAGCTTCTCCAGCACCGGGGCAGCATCTGCGTCGGTCAGCGGCATTGCGTGGCTGTAGACGCGCAGGGTAGTGGCCGCGTCGGCATGCCCGAGACGAGACTGCGCGTGCAGGATGTTACCGCGGGACACCAGGTTGGTGGCTGCCGAATGCCGCAGACTGTGCAGCGTCACATCAGGATGGCCAGCCTCATGTGCCAGAGCGCCGAACCAGTGCCCCAAGCAGCTCGTCGTCAACCGGACCTGGTGGCCGTGCTCGGCGGAGAACAGCCACGACCCGAACGGTTTACTGTCGCGGCGTTGTTGCCAGTGCTGCACCATCTGCCGCCACAGCTCGGCCGTTTCGTGGCCCAGGGTCATCCGACGGATCCGGCCGCTCTTGGTGCAACCCAGGATCTCATTGACGTACTTCGCGAAATAGTCAGAATGTCGCCGTCCAGACGCCCAACTGCAGCGACGCCAACTCGCCTCGCCGGGCACCGGAATCGGCGGCCAGGTGCGCCAACAACAGCACCTGCTCCGCCCGGTGCAGACGAGCCGCCGACGGGCCGGTGCCATCGACGTCGAACCGCGCCACGTCAAGATCAAGCTGCGCGTAGTGAAGGATCTCCCGGACCTGGTCCACAGATGCGTGCAGCCGGACAGCTGCGTGCGGTGGGTTCCGCATCCCGTCCAGCGGGTCCACCTCGACGATCCGCTCGCAGTATGCCCAGCCCACGGCCGAGCGGAGCATTCTGACCCTGGCCCAGATCGTCGGGTCCTTCCACCCTTCGTCCCGCCACATCTGACACGCCGCCCGCAGCACCGCCGGACTCAGCTGCCCCACCCGCCGACTACCCAGCACGTCATAGGCGACATGTTTGGCAGCAGAACGGTAACCGACCAGTGTCGACGGCCGTCAGCCGTGATCGGCGGCCAACCACTCGGTGAGCAACTCGGCCACCGTCATCCCCGGCCAGGCATGACGCCGCAGCCTGATCACAACGGCCTCAGGTCCACTCTGGATCGACCCGGCGACTCCGGTGGCCGCAGTCGAGTCGTCGTCTGCTGCGCAGCACGGTTGACGGTCCGAGCATCGCCCCATCCCAACAACGGTGGGGTTGGCGTTGGGACAGTTGTTGGGATGCGATCTTGAACGCCGACCACCAGCCACGTGAAACCAGCTGCAGTACAGACGATTTGGTGGTGCGCCTGGAGGGATTCGAACCCCCAACCTTCTGATCCGTACCGATCTCGATCTGTATAGGTTGAGAGTTGTTTCGCACAGGACACTCCCAATCCCGGGTAGTCCGATTATCCTGGCGTTTGCCCCGAGATCCCCGAGAACGGCTCCCCCGGATGCCTCTCCCAGAATGGTCGACCCGGCCCTGGTGAGCGAAAGCGGCACCTATTCAGCCACCCACGACATCCGTTGCCAGCAACACAACCTACCAATACTCCTCCCTTCTCGTTCGCCACGTGCGAACGGAGTAACAAACCAGTCCTTATCTTGGTCAGCCGATATTCTCAATTGCATACCGATATTCTGACTCAATCAGATGCTCAGGAGCAACTGCTGCACGACTGGGTGCTCTGGCAACGCGGCCGCGGCATGGCCGACAAGACCATCACCGACCGACTCACCGTCATCCGCCGCATCCCCGACGCCGCCACCATCACACCCCAAGGTGTCGACCGGTTCCTGACCTCCACCGCCTGGGCCAAGGCCACCCGGGCCAACTACCACGGCGCCATCCGGGCCTGGTGCAAATGGCCGATCATCACCGGCCAACGAGCCGACGACCCGACCTTGATCGCCACCACCCCGAAGTGAAGAAGGGCCGGCCCCGACCCGTCGCCGACGAACACCTCGCGGTCCTGCTCGACACCCGGATATACCGGCGGACCCCTGCGATGATTCTGTTCGCCGCCTACGCCGGACTCCGGGTCAGCGAGATCGCCGCCATCAAGGGTGACGATGTCGACACCGTCACCAACACGGTCACCGTCGTCGGGAAGGGCGACAAGAAGCGGCAGGTACCGCTGCACCCAATCCTCAAGGACCTCGCGGCCGTCATGCCCCACCGCGGGTGGTCGTTCCCCACCTACGTCGGCAACACCAAGCACCTCGCCGGCGGA
>CAXSEW010000150.1:0-8671 GCA_964236185.1 uncultured Nakamurella sp.
GGTTGGCCGGCGCTGAGGGTCGGCACTGGCGATCCGACCGGCCGCAGGCTGTCCGAGCCGGCGGAGCGGCCGGTCATCAGCACCAGGACGACGGCCAGCACTGCCACCAGCACGACGCCCAGCAACCACGGCCACTTCGACCTGACCGGCTCGATGCGGTGCGCGGCCGGCCGATGCTGACCGGCGCCGACGAACTGCGCCGGCTGCACCTGGAGCCGTCCCGGCGAGTGCGGTGATGGCTGCAGGTACGGATGCAGCGGGGATCGACCCGGCGTCGGGACCGGTGCTGCGAACGACGGTGCGGGCGGCTGCCAACCGCCGGCGACCGGCGAGCGGCGAGCGGCGACCAGGTGGTGCTCCGGCAGGCGAGGGGCAGCCGTGTCCACCGGCGGCGGGCGGTGGACGACCGCCGTACCGGACCCGGGCGACCGCTGCACCGACGGCGCCGCCGCGCTGACCCCGGCCACGCTGACCCCGGCCACGCTGACCCCGGCCACGCCGACCCCGGCCACGCCGACCCCGGTCGCCGGAGGGTCGTCGCCGTCGGCGATCGCCCGGCGCACCGCGGTGAGCAGGTCGCTGACGCTCCGGTAGCGCAGCGCCGGGTCGCCGGCCAGACCGCGGGCGACGACCCGGTCGACAGCCGGCGACAGGTCGACGAGCGCGGACAGCGACGGGACCACGCCGGACAGGTGGCCGGTGACCACGGTGCGGACGTCCCCCACATAGGGCGGGCGGCCGGCCAGCGCGGCGAACAGCATGCAGGTCATCGAGTACTCGTCCGAGGCCGGGCCGATCACGGCGCCCCGCAGGTGCTCGGGCGAGGCATAGCTGGGCGAGCCGAGGAAGTCCCCACCCGCGGTCCGGTGCCCGCCGGCGCCCCGCCGGGTCAGGCCGAAGTCCGCGAGATAGACGTGCTCGGTACCTACCGACTCGTTGCGGGTGATCAGCACGTTGGCCGGCTTGACGTCCAGGTGCACCAGGCCCCGGTCGTGCAACATGTCCAAGGCGGCACCGACCTGGCTCAGCAGCGCCAGCGCGCGGCGCACCGGCATCGGGCCGGCGGCGAGCTCACGCGCCAGGTCCGTGCCGTCCACCAGCCGCATGGCGATGAACAGCGCTCCGGCCGTGTCACCGAAGTCGTACAGCGGCACTACATTGACGTGGTCGATCGCGGAGGCGGCGCGGGCCTCCTCCAGGAATCGGGTGCGGAACTCCGGATCGGCGGACAGTTCCTCGCTCATCACCTTCAGCGCCACCGACCGCTGCAGGCGCTGATCGATCCCCCGGTAGACCACGCTCATACCGCCCCGACCGATCACTTCCTGGACGAGGTAGTGGCCCAGGAGCTGCCCGGTGAGATCGGCCGACACAGGGCCAGAGTAGAGCGCTGAACGCTGTCAGGCGGGGCTTGGAGCGAAATGGCCCGCCCGTAGGGTGCCGAGCATGACTGAGCCAGTGGAACCGCCTGCGGCTGGCGGCGGCCCCGACGTCGAGGTGCCCGTCGAGCTGCGGGTGCTGACCGGCCCGAACCTGTACTTCCCGAGGCCCGCGGTCAAGCTGACCCTGGATGCCTCGGCCGTCCTGGACGCCGATCCGGCAGTCGTCGTCAGCTGGCAGCGGGCTCTGCGCATCCACCGGTCGAGCCTCGCCGCCGCGCGCAACCTCACCGTCGGGCGGACCGACTCCCCGGCAAGGTCCGAGGCGGCAGCCGAATTGGCCGCTGCGGTGGTCCGGCGCGCGGGTGCCGCCATCGGCCGCCGTATCCCGGCCGTCGCCGGCGCTGCCGACGACCGCACCGTGGTGGTCGCGTTCCCGTTCCGGCGGCGCGGCACCGCCGAGCACTTCGGCCGAGCCGTGGCCGGGGCCTTCGACCGGATCACCCGGGGGGCGGTCGACCCTGCGGAGGCCATCGGCGACGTTCGGGCAGCCATGGTTGATGTCGATCCCGGCGAGCTGGTCCGTCCGCTCCGTCCCACGGTGCCGGTCATCGCGGTGACCGGCACGAACGGCAAGACCACCACCACGCGGCTGATCTCCCACCTGATGCAGGCCGACGGCCGGATCCCGGGCTGGTCCTCGACCGACGGCATCGTGATCGACGGCGAGGTGGTGGAGACCGGCGACTGGTCCGGCCCGGGTGGTGCCGCACGGGTGCTGTCCGACCCGCGGGTGACCGTCGCCGTCACCGAGACCGCCCGCGGCGGCATCCTGCTGCGCGGCGTCGGCACCGCCGCCAACGACGTGTCCGTGGTGACCAACGTCAGTGCCGACCATCTGGGGCTGCTGGGCGTGCACACCATCGAGCAACTGGCCGAGGTGAAGTCCGTCGTCGCGCGCATCACCAAGCCGACCGGTTGGACGGTGCTCAACGCCGACGATCCGCTGGTCCGGCAGATGCGCTCGGTATCAAGAGCACAACCGTGGTTCTACTCGCCCGATCCCGAGAATACCTACCTGGACGAAGCTCTGGATGCCGGAGGGCGGGCGATCACCGTGCTCGACGGACAGGTCGTGGTGCTGGGCCGGGGTCTTGACCCGGCCACCGTGCTGCCGATCGCGGACATCCCGCTGACGCTCGCCGGCGCCTCCCGGGTGAACGTGTCCAACGTGCTGGCCGCGACCGCGGCGGCACTGGGCGTCGGTGCGTCCCTGACGGCGGTGCGAGCGGGGCTGCGGTCGTTCACCGCCGATGCCGAACACAACGCCGGCCGATTGAACGTCTACCTGGTCGACGACGTCGCGGTGGTGCTGGACCTCGCGCACAACGAGGCGTCCCTGCAATCACTGCTGGAGGTGACGACCGCGCTGGTTCGGCAGCCCGGGCAGCTCGGCGTGGTCGTCGGCACGGCGGGTGACCGAACCGACGAGGCCATCCACGCCATGGGGCGGATCGCCGCCGCGGCCTCCGACGTGATGGTGATCGCCGGCCGCGGCAAGTATCTGCGGGGCCGGCAACCCGGCGAGATGGAACAGCTGTGGCGGTCGGGCGCGGCTGATGCGGGCGTGCTCGATGTGCTGGAGACGACGGACGAGGCCGCGGCGTTGGTCCACCTGTTGGATGCCGGCCTGCCGGTCGGCTCCGCGATCGCCGTGTGCGCGCTCGAACAGCGCGCCGAGATGGCCCAGGAGATCGCCGCCCGCGGTGGAGTGGCCGCCACCCCGGCTCAGGTCGCCGCTCGGGTGGCGGGGCACACGCCTAGGGCGTGAGGCTTTTCACAGGTTCCTGCCAATGCCGCGTAACGGCCGTGCATCGGTGGCCGATAGGCCGTCCGCCACGACGTCAATAGGGCAGTCGGGTGTCATCTCGGGCGCGGCTTCTGCACGAAAGAGGCGCTAGGAAGCCATCCTATGACAAGAGAATCGGTGGACGCTGCGAATCTTTTTGCCGGCGGCAATCGGCTGATACCTTCGCGTTATCTCCTCCAGTTAATCGTTCTGCGGGTTCTACGCATCGAATTGCTCGGGCCGAGCACTTCGACGGGGTGCGACTCCGCACGGCTGATGTCCCTGGCGCGACCGCAGAGGTTCCGCCGCACGCATTCCGCCGGCCACATTTACGCCGGCCGCCCCTCCACCGTGCACATTCCACCGTGCACATTCCACCGTGCAGACTCCACCACGGGCGTTCCTCCGGTCACATTTCCACCGCACAGATTCCACAGCGCACATTCCATCCTGCACGTTCCACCCCCGCGCGTTCCACCGCCGTGAAAGGACCCGAAATGGGCCGCTCCACCCGACGATCGATTCGCTGCTGGGCCGCTGTGTTGGCGACCACCATGGGAATGACCGTCCTGCTGGGCGCGACGCCCGCGGCGGCCGCCACCAGCTACACCGCGACGGGACTGTCGGCTGCCACCAGCGGCGCCTCGGTGACCGCGACTGCCACCATCGCGTCCTCGTCCACCGTCTCGGCAACCCGCGCCGGGATCTGCGCCCGGAACTCGGGCGGCGGAATCGTCGACTTCCCCATGAGCTCCGCCAGTCTCACCAGCTCGGGGAGAACGTTCACGCAGAGACGCGACCTCAGCGCCGGAACGTACACCTACTGGGCGTGCGCGAAAGTCAGTGGCTCGTGGCACGACATCGGGGCGAAGAAGTCCTTCACCGTCGGTGTCGTCAGCTCGGTAGCGACACCCAGCGGTCAAGCCATGCCCGTCGGCAACCTGCCCGGATGGCGGCAGACTTTCAGCGAAGATTTTCCTGCGGATGTCTCGATGGGCGGATTCCCCGGGCCTTACGCAGACAAGTGGGGCAGTTACAACGGATTCAAGGATTCGTCCGGACGGGGCATGTATTCGCGGAATTACATTTCCACTCGCAACGGTCTCATGGATCTCTATCTGCACAGCGTCAACGGCGTCCCGCAGGGCGCCGGGCCGTTCCCACTCATCAATTCGGGCAAATGGGGCGGTCAGATCTACGGCAGATTCTCCATTCGCTTCAAGGCCGACCCGGTCGTAGGTTACGGCGCGGGCTGGTTGCTGTGGCCGGACAGCGGCGACTGGAACGACGGCGAGATCGACATGCCCGAAGGCGGATTCGCCCACACCATCCAGGCGTTCAATCACAACATCGGCGACGCGAAGGTGAACAGCCTCGTGGTCCAGTCCGGGGTCACCTGGACGAGCTGGCACACTGCGACGATCGACTGGACGCCGTCGAGCGTCTCGTTCATCCTCGACGGACGGGTCATCGGTCGGGACACCAAGAGCATTCCGCGGAAGCCTCTACACTGGGTACTGCAGACCGGCACCACCAGTCAGGTCTCCACCACCAGTTCGGGACACGTTCTCATCGATTGGGTCACCGCCTACGCGTACGCACCCTGATCAGCGGCGAGTCCCACCACGACCAACGATCTCCAGCGGTGGAATCAGTCCGTCGTCCCGGTGGCTTTCCGGGAGCTACGCAACCGGACGAAGAACCAGGGCAGGCACGCAACGGCAAACCCCAGCCGGATGAGGTTCCAGGCAGGCGTCTGCGGCAGCAGGGTCGACGCCGCGCACACCGCGAGCGTCGCGCCGATGAGCGCCAACAGTGATCGCGGGGTGCGCGGCCAGCCGGCCCCGGCGTCGAGCGCGCGACGCTGCAGCACGGCCTGCACCCCGAACGCAATCAGCGTGGACGCGGCCGCGCCGGAGATACCCCACCACGGGACCAGCAACAGGTTCAGACCGACGTTGAGCGCACCGGCGATGAAGGCCGCCACAGCGAGCGGACGCGAACGCCGCAGGATGAGCAGTTCTCGGCTGGTGGCACCAGAGGCGGCGAAGGGGAACGCGGCCGCCGCCACCAACATGGTGACGATCAGCAACGTGGACGGGTCGAAGCTGGACGGTGCGACGATGCGCAGCAGGATCGGCGCAGCCAACACGATGCCGAGGATGACCGGCACGCACAATCGGTACAACTCGTCCCTGGATCGCCCACTGAGCAGCATGCGGGCGGTCCGGTCCTGGACGGCGGCCAGCCGCGGCGTCCAGGCCTGGCTCACCGAGGCGAGCCCGAGCACGACGACGTAGCCGACGATGTAGGCGATCTGGTAACGACCGACCTCGGTCGTACCCAGCAGCCGGGAGATCACCACCCGGTCGCTGGCGGTGAGTACGAAGATCGACAGGCCGCTGATCATGATCGGCACACCGAGCGAGAAGGCCCGGCGAATCAGCGGACGGTCGAACAATCCGGCCAGGACCGGCTTGCACAGCAGCACCGCGATGACCGCGCCCGACCACTGCGCGATGACGCCGCCCCAGGCGTAGGTGCTGGCGTCCCGGCCGACGGAAAAGACCAGCGCGATGCCGAACAGCGGGCCGCCGAGTGCCGACAGACAGCTGACCAGGGCAAACGGCTTGAGCCGGTCCTGGGCCATCAGCAGCGCCAGCGCCATCTGTACCACGGCGCCCGGCCCGGTCCACAGCACGATGGCGATGACCAGCGTGCCCTCGTGACCGAGACCGACGAAGTTGCCCCAGATACCCGAGGTCAGGCCGGCGAGCAGCGACAGCGTTCCGGCGAGCACGGCTCCGACGGTCAGCAACGACCGGGCCCCGGAGCCGCTCGGGTCCTCGGTCTGCTGCAACGTGATGGCCCGGTCGAAGCCGACGACGGCCAGCACCATCAGCACCTGGTACAGCGCGATGCCGGTGGCCATGCTGCCGAATTCGGCCGGCCCCAGGACGTAGGCGAGCACCGGGGAGACGACGACCGCGGTGACCAGCTGCAGCGACCAGATGACGACGTAGATCATGTCCCGGCCGAACAGCCGGCTCATGCCGGCGTTCTCCGCCGCCATCGCCCCCGTTGCCGCGTCCGCGACTTCCGTGCCGGCAGCCGGCAGTACGGCTGCACCCGCCGGCAGTCCGGCCTCGTCCACTACAGCGATGGAATGTCCAGCCGACGCAGCGTCGAGTCGATCTCGTCGATGACGTCCGGGTCGATGGTGCTGGAGAACTTCCGCGCGAACAGCGCCGGCTCGCCCACCGTCGCCCGGCTGCGCTGCGCCAAGGCCGGTAGATGTGCTGTGGTCAACCATTCGGGGCTCTTTCCTCCTCCGCCACGCCAATCGATGAACCACAGATCGGCATCGACGTGCGCTTCCGCCCAATCGGGCACGAATGCGGGGGTGTTCATGATGGTCGGGACGAACGTCTCGTCGGCGCACCAGCTCGATCGCCAGAAGGCCACCAGATCAGGGCGTGCGTCGTAGGTGTCGACCAGTTGCTGTACGTGGTGACGGGCCAGGACCTTGAGCACGGAGCCGCCGGCCGGCGCCACATCGGCGGGTACGCGCCGCGGAATCGGTAGAACGAGCATGTGTCGACGGAACGCCCGGTAGCGGTAGCGCAGGCGTTGCATCCCGCCACCGCGCCACGCCGCCCGGGGGAACGGCCCGAACGCGGCGATGGACTGCCCGCTGCGCCCGGCCAGGTACTCGGTGATGCGATCGGTGCTGACCAACGGATAGTCGCTACCACTGAGCATGACGATGTGGCCGGCATCGGTTCCGGCGAGCGCCGCTCGATAGCCGGAGATCTCGGCGGCGACGGCATTCCAGGTGGCCCAGGGCGTCCGCAACCGGGGCAGCACCCGGCAGCGGTCGGGCAGGCCGTCGGTCATCGCGCCGAAGACATCGTCGGGCGTCCGCCGATCGCAGTGCAGGAACACCGGAAATGGATCGAGCGCGGTGATCAACCGGCGGACCTGCGCCGGATCATTGTGGGCCAGCACCACGCAGGCGGGCGCGCCGACCGGCGTGGTGGTCACGATGTCGTCTCCTGGTACAGCTTGGTCGTCGGCCCGCTGTAGATCAGCTTCCAGGACGGCGACACGGCCATGGCCTGCTCGAAGCGCAGATAGTCGGCGTAGCTCTGCATGCCGTAGCGGTCGTCCCAGGCGCCGGTCGAGTCGGAGACCATGGCGTACAACGGAACCCCGCGCACCTTCTTCTTCAGATCCGTCGTCAATTGGGCGACGTCCTGCGCCGCGTTGTAGTCGGCGGTGACGTCGGGATAGTTGGTCAGCCCATCGCGCGACACATATTGCACGTCGGCATATCGAGCAGTGAGTCGACTCGGGGTGGCATTTCCGGTACCGACGACGAGCAGCGCCGCACCGTAGGGCACCGTGTCCTCGAACTGACGCAGCGCCGTCACCGTGTCGGGACGGACCACGCGGGCCCAGTCGAGTCCGGTCTGCCCGTAGGCATTGACCGCGAACAACCCCATCAGGGCGGCGCAGACAGCAAGCCTGGGTACCAGGCGGTCCGCCCGGATGTCGTCGAAAGCCATCACAGCGAGGATGGCCAGCCAGGGCAGGGCGAAGAGCACCACCCGGAAGACACCCTCCGAGCCGTAATTGGTGACTCCGAACAGCGACCCCGAACTGGCGGCGGCCGCGGCCAGCCCGAACGTCAGCCGATCGTGTCGGCGGATGACCGCGAGCAGGGCCAGCAGGCCGACGATCACCATGACGATCGCCGGGATGTCGAAGACCCATCTGGTGGCCGCGGCTTCCGGGAGGTTGACCCCCCCGTGCACCGGTGGTGCGAGGTTCTCGAAGATGTGGCCGAGGGCGTCGATGGACAGGAATCCACCCAGCGACGACCGGTGCAGCACCGCCCAGGCGATCGGCGGAACGAGGAGGGCGAGCGGCATCCACCACGGCCGGATCAACCGGAACAGCACCAGGCACAGCACTTCGGCCACCATCAGGTACGGGGAGATCTGGTGGGTGATGGTAACGGCGCAGGTCAACAGCGCGACGAAACCCCACCGCAACCACTGACGCGGCGGCTGCTCGCCCTCCCGGTCGCCGACCAGCATCGCCACGATCACCAGACAGAAGGTGAAGCCGACCGACTGCGGCGAGAAGTAGATGATGTTGACGCTGCCGCCAAGTGTCGCAACGGCCGAAGCCGCCCACGCCTGCGGCGCAGTGCGGAGGAAGCGGCCGGCCAGGTGCCGGATGGCGAGCGCCGTGTAGACCGTCAGACCGACCGGGAACCAGGTGGCCAGCGTCATCGGGTCGCGGATACCTGCCGCGTCGACCGTCACGGCGCCCATCGCGAACAGGCCCGGCCAGGCCTGGTAGATGTCGGTGGAACTGCCGTTCAGGCCGTTGCTGCGAATGAACTCCAGGACGCCGACGTGCTTGCCCGCCGACA
>CAXSEW010000151.1:0-8661 GCA_964236185.1 uncultured Nakamurella sp.
GATGGGGTTGAAGATCCGGTAGTAGGGGGCGGCCTGCGAGCCGGCGCCGGCCACCCATTGCCAGCCGTAGGTGTTCGACGCGACGTCTCCGTCGACCAGGTGCTCCAGGAAGTGCGCCGCGCCGAGCTGCCACGGCAGGTGCAGGTCCTTGATCAGGAAAGAGGCCACCCCCATCCGGGCCCGGTTGTGGATCCAGCCCTCGGCCAGCAGCTGACGCATACCGGCGTCGATGTACGGATACCCGGTGCGACCGGCCTTCCACGCGGCCAGGTGCTCGTCGGCGACCGGTCCGCTGTCGTACTCCAGGCCCTCCACCGCCGCGTCGCCCGAGTCGGTGAGCGCCTTCGGATGCTGGAACAGCAGATCGGCGTAGAAATCACGGAAGCCGAGCTCGCGGCGATAGCCTTGAGCCCCTTCGGTCGTCGCCTCACCCAAGCCGGCCAGCAACGTGCGCGGGTGGGCGCAACCCCACTTCAGATAGACCGACATCCGACTGGTCCCCGGGTGATCGGGGCGGTTCCGCTCGTCGTCGTAGTCGTGCACGGCACTGTCGAGGAATCGGGCGAAAACCCGTTGCGCCGCAGCCTCTCCGGGCTCGGGCAGCCCGGTACCGGCCGGCAGTTCGGCGGAGAGCTCCGCAGCGGGGTAGGCCTCCGCAACCGCGGCGACCGCCGATGAGGCCGGATCCAGGAAAGAGACGCCGCTACCCGGACCGGCCGGCTTGCGCCAGCCGTGCGCCATCCAGCCCCGGAAATACGGGGTGAACACCGCATAGGGCGTGCCGTCCGGCTTGCGCACCCGACCCGGCGCCACCGCGTAGGGCGAGCCGGTCGCCACCAGCTCCACGCCGGCCGCCTTCAGCGCTGCTGCCACCTTCTCGTCCCGGGCCCGACCGTAGGGCGCGAAGTCCGCCGAGATGTGCACGCTGTCCGCGCCGATGGCCGCGGCCAGTGCGGGGATCACCTGCGTCGCCCGTCCCCGGGTGATCAACAGCCGGCCACCCATCGACTCCGACAACGCCTCCAGAGCTCCGGCCAGGAAGTTGCGCCTGGGCGAGCCGGAGGCCTGGAGCAACCGGTCGTCGGCGAGGAAGACCGCCAGCACGTCCCGTGACTTTCCGTCCGGCCCGGTGGCGGCCGCCAGCAACGCGGGGTGGTCGTCGAGCCGAAGATCGCGGCGGAACCAGAGCAGCGAGGTAGTCACCGAAAGGCGTTACCCGGCTTTTGGCGCGGGCACACCTGAGAACTGCAAACTCAGCGCTCGCTGCTGGGGACGTAGTCGCGTTCGGTGTATCCGGTGTAGACCTGGCGCGGGCGGCCGATCTTGCTGGACGGGTCCTCGATCATCTCCCGCCACTGCGCGATCCACCCCGGCAGGCGGCCGATCGCGAACAGCACGGTGAACATCTTCGTGGGGAAGCCCATCGCCTTGTAGATGAGCCCGGTGTAGAAGTCGACGTTCGGATAGAGCTTGCGCGAGATGAAGTAGTCGTCGTGCAGCGCAACCTCTTCCAGCTGCTTGGCCAGGTCGAGCAGTTCGTCGTTGGCGCCGAGCGACTCCAGGATGCCGTCCGCAGTCTGCTTGACGATGGCGGCGCGCGGGTCGTAGTTCTTGTAGACGCGGTGACCGAAGCCCATCAACTTGACGCCCGGTTCCTTGGCCTTGACCCGCTGGACGAACTTGTCGATGTCGCCACCGTCGTCGCGGATGGACCCGAGCATCTGCAGTACGGCCTCGTTGGCGCCGCCGTGCAGGGGGCCGAACAGCGCGTTGATGCCCGACGCCACCGAGACGAACATGTTGGCGTGGGCGGAGCCGACCAGGCGGACCGTGGAGGTGGAGCAGTTCTGCTCGTGGTCGGCATGCAGGATGAACAGCTGGTCCAGCGCCTTGGCGAGCTTCGGGTCGACGTCGTAGGGCTCCGCGGGGAACCCGAACGACATCCGCAGGAAGTTCTCCACCAGCCCCAGCGAATTGTCCGGGTAGAGCAGTGGCTGCCCGACCGTCTTCTTGTAGGCGTAGGCCGCAATGGTCGGCAGCTTGGCCAGCAAACGCACGGTGGACAGCTCCACGGCCTCGGCATCGAAGGGGTCCAACGAATCCTGGTAGAAGGTGGACAGCGCGCTGACCGCGCTGGACAGCACCGGCATCGGGTGCGCATCCCGCGGGAAACCGTCGAAGAACCGCTTCAGGTCCTCGTGCAGCAGGGTGTGCCGGCTGATCCGTGAGGTGAAGGTCGCCAGTTGGTCGGGCGTGGGCAGTTCGCCGTAGATCAGTAGATAGCTGGTCTCGAGGAAGGTGGAGTTCTTGGCCAGCTGCTCGATCGGATAGCCGCGGTAGCGAAGGATGCCGGCGTCACCGTCGATGTAGGTGATCGCCGAGGTGGTCGATCCGGTGTTGGTGTAGCCAGGGTCCAGCGTCACGATCCCGGTGGTGCTCAGCAGCTTCCCGATCTCGACACCGGACGCACCCTCGGTCGCCGGCACCACCTTGAGGTCGAGGGTGGTCCCGTTGTAGGTCAGCGTGCCGGATGCTGGTGCAGCCTTCGTCTGGGCTTCTTCGACCTCGGACATTACGTCTCCGCTTCTTTCACTGTTCGACCTTGCTGTCCACCGACGTCAGGCGGGCCCGCGGATCTCCGTGGCAGCCCGGCCGGCCGACGCCGGTGTCGATGTGTGCTGGCTGCGAATCTACTTCGCAGCCGGGCGCTGTAGCCAACCGGGTGTGACGGCTCACTCCCTGTCGATGACGGCGCTGCGTGAACGACGCTCACCGAGCCGTGCGTGACGCTTCATCAGCACCTACTCAGCTGGAGCTGGGGGGGTGGATGCCGACGCCCGACGCCGACTACTCGTGGGTAGCGGGCGCTGAAGCCGTGAATGTTGCGGAGTGTGGTCAGAAGTGACGGTGTGTACACCACGTGATCGGTACCACCCCGGGGAACTGCGCCAGGCACCGTTGGAGTGATCGGGACCATCGGCGGGGCCCAGATCCGGCTACCCGCGGGCGCGATCGCGCCGCTCGAAGATCACCCGGCAGGAATATGACTTTGCGTAGAGCAACGGCTACTGTAAGTGGAGAGCCGCAGAGCACCGCGGTCAAGCTTCCATCGCTCGATCGTACGGATTCGGCAGTACCGGATCTCCGGTGGCTGCACCCGCACCGGTCGTGACTTCCGTCATCAACGCCGTTTTCCATGCTGCCCGACAACAAAGGCACATTCAATTCGCGCGTCGCCGTTGATCCCAGAGTATCCGACGTTCTCACCCCAGGAGGTCTGTCGCAATGAACACCATTGTTTCCGCCGAAGTTCCCGCCGGGTCCGAGATTGTCGCGGAAAAGGTTCGTCCCTCCTGGATCCGCAGCGCAGCCACCGCGCTCACCCTGACGGCGGCGCTCACCGCTCTGGCGATCAGCCCCGCACATGCCGATGCCACAACAGCTTCCACACAGACCATCCCCCCGGTACCGGCGCAGACGCTGGCCCTGCCGGCGGCACCCGCGGCGCCGGTGACGAGCCGATTGGGTGCCCTGGATTCCAGCCTGCTGTCGATGATCAACGGGCAGCGGCAGTCCGCCGGTGTTACTCCGCTGGCCGAAGTGACCGGCTTGGACGACGTTTCCGCTCAATGGTCGCAGGCGCAGGTCAACAATGGTCGCTACTCCCCGCTGGTGCAGAACACCAATGTCGCCGCGCAGACGGTGATCGCCGGCGCCGGCGCCGGTTCGACATCGGCGCAGTCGTTGGCGAAGTGGTACCCGCAGAGCGTGAAGGTCGCCGACGTCTTCCTGATGCTGCAGCAGTACCCGGACGCGCTCGCGAAGATGAAGAACCCCGCCTACAAGTATGTAGGTATCCGTACCGCCGTCGGGTCGGACGGCACCAGCGTCGCCGCGCTCACCTACACCGATACCGCCAGTGCATCGCAGCTGGTCGATCCGACGTCCACCAACCGGCCGACCGGTGCGCTCACCGACGCACAGCAACAGGGTGCCGAGATCGAGTTGTCCGGTCGCGCCAGCGATCCCGACGCCTCCACCAACACCCAGGTCCGGGTGCAGGACACCCTGCCGGGGGCAGCGCCCGTCGTCAGCTCCGCAACGGTGACCGGCGGCCGGTTCGACACGTCCTTGAGCCTGGTCGGGTCAGGCAACCACCACCTGTGCGCCACCGTGGTCAACCAGAACGCCGGCAGCGACCTCGACCTCGGCTGCGTCGACGCCGTCGTGAGCGGACTGGTCGGCGGCCTGCAGACCGTCGTCGCCGGCCGGGCCACCGCCGACGTCACCGGCTGGGCCGTCGATCCCGACGCCCCGAGCTCGGCGGTCACCATCTCGGTCGTGTCCCACAGCGCCGCCGGTGACACCACCCTCGGTGAGCTCCCGGCCAACGTCGACGTGCCCGCACTGGCCACCTCCTTCCCGGGTGTCGGTATCGACCACGGCTTCGGCGCCGCCCTGCCGGCCACTCCGGGACCGCAGAACATCTGTGCCGTCGCCACCACCGTGACGACCGGCCACACGGTCCAGCTGGGCTGCCAGAGCGTCGTGATCACCGGGGCCATCATCGGCAGTTTCGACACCCTGCGGCAGAGCGGCACCAACCTGACGGCCACCGGTTGGGGCTCCGACCAGGCAGCTCCCACCGCGGTACTGGAGACGACCATCGAGATCACCGGGCCGCAGGGCACCCGCACCCTGACGGTGCCGGCCGACGTCCGCCGGACCGACGTGGCCAGGGCATTCCCGGCCATGGGTGCGGACCACGGCTTCTCGATCGTGGTCCCGGCACTGGGCGCCGGCGTCAACAAGATGTGCGTGACGATGTCCGCGCCGACCCCGGTCAGCCCGGCCCGCACCTTCACCTGCCGGACCATCACCGTCAGCTGATGTCGGCACACTTCTATCACTTCATGTGCTCGGAGAACTACCAGCTGTAAGGCTCCTCGGTGGCGGAATTGAGTCGCCGTTCGGTGGAGTGCCGGTGATTGCAACCACGCAGACAACTCAACAGAGGCACTCGTCAACGAAGGGCCCGACCGGCGTGGTCGATCTCGACCAGATGATTGAAGGTGGCCTTCCGCGTGGGCGGGCCACCCTGGTCTGCGGGCCGGCCGGATCGCGGAAGACGCTGGCAGGATCGTCCCCCCTCCGAATTGATCCCGACCGGCGAGGACAGCGGGCTGATCGCGCCGCACCGACTGCATCTGGAGCTGACCGAGACAGCGACGATCGATCTACGGCCAGAGGTGTTGTCGAAGCTCGAGAGCATTATGGAGCTGGGCGCGCAGTTCGCCCGAGGACGAACCGATCGTCACCGCGGTGGTGAAGCTCGCCGGCAACCTCGGCCGGCGGTCCATCGCCGAAGGAGTCGAGACTGCCGAGCAGCTGGCGTTTCTCGGGATCTGGACTGCGACCAGGTGCAGCGCTAGCTGTTCGCCCGCCCGATGCCGCCGACGGAGATCATGTCCGCGACCTTCCTGGCCTGGTGCGAGTACTTCTATATCCGAGGTAGGTCTATGTCGCTGCGTCAGCAGCGTCGTTGCCGTCGCTGTCGTCAGCCGAAACTGCGGGCCAATGCCGGGAGGTCGACGTTCGCGGCTTCCAACGGGATCCCGGTGTAGTACCCCTGCAGGCGGACGCCGTCGGGCAGCGCGTCCTGCTGCGCGGCCGTCTCCACCCCCTCGACCGTGCACTCGAGTTCGAGGTCGGCCGCCAGCGCGGCGATGGCGCGGACGATCTTCCGACTGACCAAGTCCTCGGGAAGCCCTGCGGTGAAGGACCTGTCGATCTTGACTCCGGACACCGGCATGGTCGCCAGGTAGCGCAGGCTGGCGTAACCGACTCCGAAATCATCGATGTCGACGCCCATGCCGTCCGAGCGCAGCTCCTGGAGTGCAGTGATGCTCGACCGTCCGGCCTGCAGCAGGGAGGTCTCGGTCAATTCCAGCACCACGTCCTTCGGCTGCAGGCCATGGGTGGTCAGGGCCTGGCGTACGTCGTGACCCAGCGATGCATGTCCGACCTGCAGCGCCGAGACGTTGATCGCCATGGTCACGTCGGAGAATTCGCGCCAGCGGCTCCGCCAGGACGAGAGTTGACCGACGGCCTGGTCAAGCATGAATGCGCCGAGCGCCCGGATCAACCCGGTCTCCTCGGCGATCGGGATGAATACGTCGGGAGCTATCGGGCTACCGGTACCGTCGGCCAGCCGGGCCAGTGCTTCGAAGCCGGCCAGCGTGCCGGTCCGGGACGAGAAGATGGGTTGGTACACCGCCCAGATCCGGTCCGGTTGCACCCGCGCCCGGGAGTTGGCGGGATCGTGCGACCACGACCGGCCAACGCGCAGCGCCCGGCGCAACACCCGCTCCACCCGGCCGCGTTCGACCACATCCGTACGCATCCCGTATTCGAAGACCTCGAAGCGGTCCTTGCCGCGCTGCTTGGCGGTGTACATCGCGGCATCGGCGTCCTGCAGCACTGCATCCGCTGTGACGTCGGTCGGGGTGGTGGGCATTGCCGTCGGGCCGTAGGTGATACCGATGCTGGCACTGACGACGTGCTCCACGCCGTTGTACTCGATGGGCCGGCGCAACGCCGTGGCGACTCGATCGGCGATGTGCAGGCCGAGCTCCCGATCGCTGGACAGCTGTCCGCCAGGCGGACCCGGCCCGATCTCCGGCCGATTCCACGGCTCCACCACCAGTACAAATTCATCACCGCCGACGCGGGCGACCGTGTCGCCCTCGCGCAGCACGCTCTCCAGCCGGCGAGCGGCCTCGATCAGCACCGCGTCCCCGGCCGCGTGCCCGGCCGTGTCGTTGACCCGTTTGAATCCGTCCAGATCGCAGAACAGCACGGAAACCTCACGCCCGTCCCGGGCGGATCTGAGCAGCGATCCCTGGATCCGGTCGATCAGCAGTGCCCGATTGGCCAGCCCGGTGAGATCGTCGTGCAGTGCCGAGTGCTGCAGTCGCTGCTCGACGGCCTTCGCCTCGGTGATGTCCCGGAGTACGCCCACCACCTGGGCGACGGCGCCGTCGTCGGTCCGGTTGAGCGCGATCGAGCGGCAGGAGAACCATCGCAGGGAACCCGAGGCGTCCAGCATCCGGAAGCTCACCGACACCACGTCGTCGTCATCGGCTCCGCGGGTGGCCTGCAGGGCCGCCTGCACCGTGGACCGGTCCGCCTCGGGCACCAGCGTCGACGGCACGGCGTCCGCTGCTTCGACATCCACCGGATAGCCCAGCGCTTCCCGGACGCGCCGGCTGGACCAGACCGTGCGGGCGGTGGGCAGGTCGTAGAGGAAGGTGATGTCGGGGGAGGCGGTGATGATCGCCTGCTGCATGGCGTAGGCAGACCGAATCTTCTCCTCGGCCAGCACGTCATCGGTGACATCGACGACGGTACCGGCCAGGGTCACCATCTGGCCGCCCTCGTAGACCCCCCTGAACCGGGCGTCGAACCATCGTTCGCTGTTGTCATCGACCCTGCTGGCGCGGTACCGGATCATCGTCTGCTCGCCGGTGCGGGTGGCGTCCTCGATCGCGGTGCGCACCCGTTCCCGGTCGTGTGGATGCACCAGCGAAGTGGCCGCTGAGAAGTCGCCGCTGAATGTCGACTTGTCGACGCCGCGCAGTTCGAACAGCGCATCGGACCAGCTGATACGACCGCTGGCGACGTCGACCTCCCAGGACCCGAGCCGGCCGATCACCTGTGCCTCGCGGACCCGGTCACGTTCCCGGACCAGTTGCTGTTGCAACTGGTCGGCAGCGGTCAGGTTCTCGAGCTGGACCAGTACCCGGAACTCCTCCGGGTCCGTGCCGATCAGGCTGACGCTTGCCGCCGTGAGGACGGATGTTCCACTGCTGGTGCGGTAGCGCTGTTCCTGGCGGTGTGGTCGGCCACCGGCGACGAGGCTGCCGACCACCGCGGAGAAGCCGTGCGCATCAGCGGGCTCCAGTACATCGAAGATGCACAGATCCAGCAGCTTCCCGGTCGGGTAGTCCAGCAGCGCGTGCAGAGCCGGGTTGGCGGCCAGGAAGCGCCCGGACATCATCAGGACGGCTTGGCCAATCGGCGCGAGCTCGAAAGCTTCGGCGAAGGCGCGCGTCTCGTCCACCGACCGCTTCACCATCGCCTCCGCCGCCGGCCCGCGCCCGACCCCGGGTTAATTGACCTTCCGTGATCAGCACCGTACACCCGGTGAACGGCGACCACAGAGATTCGTCTGGACCGGCTCCTCTCGCGTCGGGCGACGGCGTCATCACCGCAGCCGCTGGTGGAAGACCTGCGGTGACGACGCGCCGTGGTCAGCTCTGCGCCGGCTCCTGACGGTCGGCGTTGGCGTGGATGGCATCACGCAGCCACTGCGCCAATCCGGGAGCCAGCTCGTCGTAGTGAGACGTGAAGCGCTCGTCGGAAACGTACATGTCGCCGAGCCCCCGGTGCAGTGGATACGGGCAGTCGTAGAACATCTCGATCGATGCGTGGTGCTCCTCGGCCAGGTCCATCGCTGCCGGACTCGAAGGCGACGACCCGGCGGCCGATGCCGCCGCCAGTCGCCGGTCGAGCTCGTCCCCGGATTCTTTGACCCGGAGCCAGTCCTGCTTGGTGAACGAGGCGGTGCGGGCCTGCGACTGCTCCCACGCCGGGGTGTCG
>CAXSEW010000152.1:0-8604 GCA_964236185.1 uncultured Nakamurella sp.
CCGAGGTCTCCGTCGGCATCGCCTCCGGCTCGCTGGCGCTGATCTCCGATGCCGGTCACATGCTCACCGACGCGGCGGCCCTGGCTCTCGCGATCTTTGCGGCCGGACTCGCCTCCCGGCCGGCCAAGGGTCGGTGGACCTACGGTTACCAGCGCGCGGAGATCCTTTCCGCCCAGGCGAACGGGCTGACCCTGCTGCTGCTCGCGGCATGGTTCTGCTACGAGGCGATCCATCGGCTGTTCGCCCCGGCTCCGGTGGCCGGAGCAGCGGTGCTGATCACCGCCGTGGTAGGCATCGTGGTCAACATCGTCGCCGCCGTTCTGATCAGCCGGGCCAGCCGCCGCAGCCTGAATGTCGAGGGCGCATTCCAGCACGTGCTCGGTGACCTGTATGCATTCATCGCCACCGCCGTCGCGGGATTGGTGGTCGTCATGACCGGCTTCGTGCAGGCGGACGCCATCGCCACTCTGGTGGTGGCCGCGCTGATGATCCGCGGCGGGCTCGGATTGGTGCGCGAATCCGGCCGCATCTTCCTGGAGGGCGCTCCGGCCGATCTCGATCCCGCGGTGATCGGACCGGCGATGGCAGCGGTGGCCGGCGTCGCGGAGGTGCACGACCTGCACATCTGGGATGTCACGTCCGACATGCCCGCCCTGTCGGCGCACGTGCTGGTCGACCCCACCCGGGACTGCCACGACGTCCGCCGGGATCTGGAAACCCTGCTGCGCAGTGGGTATTCGGTGGATCACACGACACTGCAGGTGGATCACGAGCAGGGCGTCGGCGGCGAAGGCGACGGTCCGCTGGGCGAGGACTGCGCGGAGCCCCACGGGCAGCGGCACCTGAGCATCCGGACCGGGTTGTCCGCTGTCGACCCGGTCAGCCGCACCGTCGACCTGGGCGGGTCCGCCCAGCACTGAGTGCCAACCCAACTGCGGCGCTACTCCAACTGCAGTGCAACTCCAACTGCACTCGCCGCATTGCCTCGGCAGCGCTGTCAACTGCGGTTTCGTCATCTCCGGTGGGGCGCCGACACCCCGCCGCCGATGGGTGCGGGTTCATACTGACGGCAGGTGATTGGACGCCCCGGGGCGATCAAACCCCTAGGCCCCGCCGGTTGAGCAGACAGCCGGCGGGGTCGACCCCCCACCCGTTCGGATGATCTTCGGTCCTCGCCGGGCCATATCTCTGTGCTTTTTCGGACAGGTCCCGCTCGAACGCCGTAAGGTCGTGTGCTGTACGAATACCTGGAGCGGCTGCAACACATCGTATGCAATGTAGTGTGTTCCGGTCACGGCGGAGTGCGCCGTACTCGGAGCGCGGTCGGCGAAAGGACAGTCGACCGTGTCACCGGCGGGTAGACTTTTCCTACCCATCGGGCAGGTGCACGAGGAGTGGCGTCGCAGCCGCGGATCGTCACCGCGACGAGGCCGCCGCCGTCCGATTCCGGCCGGGCGTTCGAGAGGTCGGTGCAGCATGAACCCAGCCAGTCGGGGGACGCGCGACCTTTCCACTGTCGCAGGTGGTCCTCCGGCGCACCGGTCATGACCGGCGAAGAGCGCCTGTCGGAGGTGCTGAGCGAGTTCGCCCGCACCATGGTGACCGACTTCCCCATCCAGCGGATCCTCGACCGACTGGTCGAGCGCATCGTCGACATCCTCCCGGTCAGCGGTGCCGGCGTGTCGCTGATCCAGCCGGACACCGCCCCGCGGTACGTCGCTGCGTCGGATCACGACGCGCTGATGTTCGAGCGGTTGCAGTCCGACCTGAACGAGGGTCCGTGCCTGGAGGCCTACCGCACCGGGCTGCCGGTTGCGGTGCCGAATCTGGCCGAGTGCACCGAATTCCCGACCTTCACCCGGCACGCGCTGGACGCCGGGCTTCGCGCGGTGTTCACCCTGCCGCTGCACCACGGTGATCGACGCCTCGGCGCGTTGGACCTCTACCGGCGAACGGCGGGCGAGATGTCGGCCGAGTCGCTGCGCACTGCCGCCACCCTGGCCGACGTGGCATCGGCCTACCTGCTCAACGCCCAGGTCCGGCACGAACTGCAGGTGCTGTCCGCCCAGACCCGGCACGCGGCGCTGCACGATGCGCTGACCGGGCTGCCGAACCGGGTGCTGCTCATCGACCGATTGAGCCGCGCCCTGCAGCGCAGCCGCCGGTCGGGTCTCGACTCCGCCCTGCTGTACATCGATCTCGACCGGTTCAAGGCGGTCAACGACTCCTACGGTCACAGCGTCGGCGACGCGCTGCTGGTGGCGGCCGCCGAACGGCTCGCTGTGCTGGTCCGGCCGCACGACACCCTGGTCCGGCTGGCCGGTGACGAATTCGTGGTGCTCTGCGAGGACCTGCACCGCCCGGCGCAGGCCGACCACATCGCCGGTCGGCTGCAGTCCGCCCTGCAGCGGCCGTTCGACGTCGGTGAGGTGCACATCCAGATCGGTGCCAGCATCGGCATCGCCTATGCCGACCACGACACCGACCACGACGCGGACGTGCTGCTGCGCAACGCCGACATGGCCATGTACGCGATCAAGCGGGCTGGCCTGGGGCGGGCGGAATCGACCCGGCACTCCAGCGGTCAGCTGTTCGACCTGGGACGCGACCTGCCGGCAGCGTTGACGCAGCGGGAGTTCCACCTGGAGTACCAGCCCATCGTCGACTGCGGCCACGGCGACATCATCGCCATGGAGGCACTGCTGCGCTGGCTGCACCCGGTCCGCGGGCCGATCGGTCCACGAACGGTCATCCCGTTGGCCGAGCATTCCGGCGCGATCCACCAGCTCGGCGAGTGGGTGCTCGGCCAGGCGCTGCGCGACGCCGTCGACTGGCAGCGCCATGGCAGGCCGGTGCACCTGTCGGTCAACATCGCTGCGCAGCAGTTGATGTCCGCCGGTTTCGCCGACACGCTCGGCAACACCATCAGCAGCAGCGGCCTACCGGCTCATCTGCTGACGCTGGAGATTCCGGAGAACGCGTTCCTGCGGGACAGCGACCGCGCGGTCACGGCCCTGCGGGCGGTGCGGGACGTCGGCGTATCGATCGCGCTGGACAACTTCGGCAGCGGCCAGTCATCGTTCATCCACCTGCGGCAGTACCCGGTCGAGATGCTCAAGATCGATGCTGCCATCACCGCCGAGCTGGGCCTGGACCCGACCACCGACATCATCGCCGGTTCCATGGTGACGCTCGCCCACGAACTCGGCATCACCGTCGTTGCCGCGGGTGTCGAGACCGCTGAGCAGCACCGCCGGGCACGCGCGCTGGGCTGCGACGCCTGCCAGGGCTACCGGCTGTTCCGACCGAAGAAGGCCGACTCCATCGAGCAGCTGCTCGCCACCCACCGGCCGGCGTCGCCACCGGTCATCCCGGCACAGATGTCCGCGTCCGACCTGGAGTCGGTCCCGGAGTCCCGTCAACCGCTGTCAGACGACGACCAGCTCCAGCAGTAGCGCCTGTTCCGGCTGCAGCACCGGGAGCGCCAGACCGACGGTCTGCAGCACGGCGGCGGGCAGGGTGATCGAACCAGCGGCGATCCAGGCCGGCTCCCGGCTTCCAGTGGTCCCCGGATGCCCGGCCGCTCCGACGACGGTCACCGTGTACCGCTGGTCCCCGTCCAGTCCCGCGAACCGGACGGGCGCCGGCGCCTCCAGCGTGCTGGTGGACAACTGGGCGTAGCTGAACAGCGCGGCCGACCCGTCGACGGCGACGATGCCGCTGAACGTGGCGGAGGGGTCGGGATGGTCGGTGTTGACCACCGTTCCGGTGTGCAGCATCGGCCGCAACCGCCGGTAGAGCGCGATCACCTCGGCAAGCCCGGCACGGTCCTCCGCGCTCGCGGCGCTGATGTCCCACTCCACCCCGAAGTGCCCGAACAGCGCGGTGGCCGCCCGGAAGGCCAGCGTGTGGGTGCGGCCGGTGGTGTGCGCGGTGGGCGGCCCGACGTGCGCACCGATCAGCTCCGGCGGCAGCAGCAGCGCCGTCCACCGCTGGATGTGCTGGCGCTCCAGGGCGTCGTTGCAGTCGCTGGCCCACACCCGCTCCGTGCGGGCCAGGATGCCTAGGTCCACCCGCGCGCCGCCGCTGGAACAGCTCTCGATCTCCAGCCCCGGGTTGGCCGCCTTCAGCTCGTCGATCAACCGGTACACGGCCAACGTCTGGGCATGGACGCCCGGGCGGCCCTGGTGCACCGGCTCGACCAGGTCCCGGTTGTGGTCCCACTTGATGAACGCGATGCCGTACTGCTTGACCAGGGCGTCGATCTTGCCGAACAGGTAGCGACGAGCGTCCGGGATGGCCACGTCGAGCACCTGCTGGTGACGCGACGGCGGCGGCAGGTGATCCGCCGGTCCGAGCACCCAGTCGGGGTGCGCCCGGAACAGGTCCGAATCGGGGTTGATCATCTCCGGTTCGAACCACAGCCCGAACTGCATGCCCAGTCCGGTGACGTGGGAGACCAACGGGCCCAGCCCGTCCGGCCACATCTCCACCGACACGTCCCAGTCGCCAAGACCACGCTCGTCGTCGCGCCGGCCGCCGAACCAGCCGTCGTCCAGGACGAACCGCTCGATCCCGATCTCCGCCGCCTGATCCGCCAATTGGGTGAGCCGCCCCAGGTCGTGGTCGAAGTACACCGCCTCCCAGGTGTTCAGCACCGCTGGCCGGGCCGACGACGGATGTCCTGGCCGAGCCCGTAGATGGCGATGGAACCTCTCGGCGATGCCATCGAGGCCGGCTCCGGAGTGAGCGGCGTACAGCACCGGCGTCCGGTAGGTCTCGCCGGCGCCCAGGTCCACCTCGCCGGGGGCCAGCAACTCCCCCGCGCCGATCACCCGGGTGCCGTCGGGATGTGATTCGGCCCAGCTGACCTGGTTTCCGCTCCACCCGAGGTGAACGGACCACACGTCGCCGTGCCGGTTGCCGAACCCGGGAGACCCGGCGATCACCTGGTAGGCGCTGTCCGCCCCGGTCCGGCCGCGGCGGTTCTCCCGCGACCAGACACCGTGCTGGAACCGGTGGCGCTGCGGCGACCGCTCCCGGCACCACCGCCCGGTGAAGTCCATCAGCTCCTGCGCCGCGGGCGGCACCGGGAGCACCAGCGCCAGGGTTTCCAGCCGGTAGGAGGAGGTGCCGGTATTGGTCAATCGAGCGCTGACCAGCAGCAGACCGGCGTCGTCGAGCTGCCACCGGGACCGCAGCGAAAGACCACCACGTTCGTCGCCGAGCAGGAAGTCGACCACCGCACCGGAGCCGTCGCCACCGCCCACCTGCACCTCGATCAGTGCCATGCGCGGGGCGGACCCGGACTCACCGAACCCGGACAGCCCCGGCCGGCCCCGGTAGCCGCGGGCCGACTCCGGAAAGATGCCCCGCGGCTGCGGATCGTCGAGGGTGTTGGTCGGAACGGGCGGCACGAGGCCGGACACCAGCGCGGCCAGGTCCGATTCGCTCTGCCCGCCGAGGCCGGCCCCCCAGTGCACCAGCACCGGCTGGCCCGGACCGCGGCTGTCGAGCAGCACGCTGACCCCGCTGGAGCGGAGGTGGACGAAGCCACCGGCCGACGACGACGACGCGCTCATCGGACCGACTCCGCGCCGCGCATCGCGGTACTCCACTCGGCGACGCCGATCGGTCCTTCCGGCACCTGCACCACAATCAGTTCCCCTACCTGGTTCTCGAGTATCGATCGGGCCTCGTCGGAGATCCCGTCGTCGGTGATGAGCACGTCGGCCACCGCCAACCGGCCGAAGTCGGCCAGTCCCACCGTTCCCCACTTGGTGGAGTCGGCCATGATGACCACCTGCCGGGCACTGGCGATCAACGCCTGGTTGGTCTGCGCCTCGGCGAGGTTCGGGGTGGTGTAACCGGCCCTGGCGTCCATCCCGTGCACACCGAGGAACAGCCGGTCGACGTGCAACGAGGCGATGGCACGGTCGGCGATCGGGCCGACCAACGCCGCACTCGGCGTGCGCACCCCGCCGGTCAGCACCACGTTCATCTCGCTGGGCTGGCCGCCGGAGGCGAGCATGTCGGCCACGGTGGTGGAGTTGGTGACCACCGACAGCGGTGTCGTCATACCTTGCAGACCGCGGGCCAGCATCCAGGTGGTGGTGCCGGCGGACATCGCGATGGCGGTGCTGGGTTCGACCAGGGTGGCGGCCCGTGCCGCGATCGCCCGCTTCGCGGGTTGCTGCAGCAGGCTTTTCACCTCGAAGCCCGGCTCCTCGGTGCTGCTGACGGTCAGCACCGCCCCGCCGTGCACCTTGCGCAGCCAGCCGTGGGCCTCGAGCTGCTCGAGATCCCGCCGCACGGTCATGTCGGAGACGCCGAGCAGCTCGGTCAGCTCGCTGACCCGGACCCCTCCGGCCCGCTCCACCTCGGCCAGGATCAGTTCACGCCGTTGGGTGGCCAGCACCGTGCGCTCCTTCCCTTTGGCGGGCGCGGCTGGGGAAGCAGATCTCCCGGACGGGTCATCGTCATCGGGTCGTCGTCGCCAGCACGGCCACCCCGCCGCCGGGCACCGTGGTCGTCGACGACCACTTCTCGCCGGTCAGCAGGTCGACACCCTCGGCGGGTACGGAGATGTCACTCTCAGCGTGGTTGAACAGGAAGAGATAGTCCGTCGTCGCGCTCCGCCGGACGACGGCGTCCAGACCCGCCGGCCACTCGATGTCCAGCACCGGGGTCACCCCGGCCTCGCGGCAGGCGCACAGCAGCAACTGCGACAGCAGATCCGGCGCCACCTCGGTGGCGAGGTACCACGCCGCACCGTCCTGACCCGAGGCGGCGGGCAACCGGCGGCGGGTCACCGCCGGATCACCCGGGTACACGCCGCCATCGAAGGTGGCCAGCACCTCGACGTCGGGTGCCAGGTGGGTGACCAGCTCGGTCCACCGGCTGGCGCTCGGCGCGGCACTGCCGACTGCCCCGGTGACGGACGCCGTGGTGGACGCTGTGAACGACGCCGTGACGGTCAAGCCGATCTCGTCGTCGGCCAGCAGCGGTGAGAACTCCTCCACGCGCAGGCCGAGCAGGTCGGCGAACGCTCCGGGATACCCGCCGAGGCGGACGTGGTCGTCGACGTCGACGATGCCCGAGAAGTAGCCAACCACCACGGTTCCACCGGACCGGGCGAAGCGGGAAAGGTTCGCCGCCGCACCGTCGGAGACCAGGTACAGCGCGGGGACCAGCACCACGCAGTAGCGCGACAGGTCCCGGTCCGGATGCACGAAATCGACGCTGTATCCCTGCTCCCACAGGGTGCGGTGCCAGCGCCGCACCCGCTCCAGCTGGTCGACGTCCTGGCTGGGATGCGAATCGAGCTCGACTCCCCACCAGGCCGACCAGTCGAACGCGATCGCCACGTCGGCGCCGCCGCGGCTGCCGGTGATCTCGGACAGCGCGGCCAGATCCCGTCCCAGCGAACACACTTCGGCCCACCGGCGGGAATCCGTACCGGCGTGCGGCAGCATTGCGGAGTGGTATTTCTCGGCGCCGGCGCGGGAAGCGCGCCACTGGAAGAACAGTGCGCCGTCAGCGCCGCGGGCGATGTGGGTGAGGCTGTCCCGGCGCATCTGGCCGGGCCCCTTCGCAAGGTTCCGCGGCTGCCAGTTGACCGCGGACGTCGAGTGTTCCATCAGCAGCCACGGCGCGTCGTCGGCCAGCGACCTGACCAGGTCGGCCGACATCGCCAGGTCATGGGTGGCGGCGTGCCCGCCGAGACCGCCCATCCGGTAGTGGTCGTTGCTGATCAGATCCTGCTGCTGCGACCAGCTCCAGTAGTCGATGTGCTTCCAGAAGTGCATGTAGTTGGTGGTCACCGGCAGCTGCGAGCGTGCACGGAGGATGTCAGCCTCGGCGCGGAAGAGGTCCAGCAGCTCGTCGGAGGAGAACCGCGCGAAGTCCAGCTGCTGGGTGGGATTGGCGAATGTCTGGTAGGCAGGCCTGCGCGGCGGCAGGATCTCGGCCCACGAGTAGTAGTGCTGGCTCCAGAAGTTGGTGCCCCAGGCCTGGTTCAGTTCGTCGATGGAGCCGTACCTGCGCTGCAGCCACCGCTGGAACGCCGCCGCCGACACGTCGCAGTAGCAGCTCCAGTTGTGGTTTCCGTACTCGTTGTGAACGTGCCACATCACCACCGCTGGGTGGTCGGCATACCGCTCCGCGATGGCGGTGGTCAGCGCCGCCGCAGCCGCCCGGTACTCCGGCGAGGAGGAGCAGAAACCCTGCCGGCCGCCGTAGGACCGGCGCACGCCGTTCTCGTCGACGAGCAGCGACTGCGGATAGCGATGGCTGAACCAGGGCGGCGGGGTGGCCGAGGCGTTCGCCAGGTCGACCGCTATGCCGCCGGCGTGCAGCAGGTCGAGAATCCGGTCCAGCCAGCCGAAGTCGTACTCCCCCGGGGCCGGCTCGAGCAGCGCCCAGGAGAAGATGCCGACCGACACCAGGTTGACGCCGGCCGCGCCCATCAGCTCGATGTCCTGCGGCCAGACCGATTCCGGCCACTGCTCCGGGTTGTAGTCACCGCCGAAGGCGATGGCACCGCCGAGCTTCCCGGTGACCGCGGCCATGCCGGCCGCGAGATGGGCAGAGCGATCCGGCAGG
>CAXSEW010000153.1:0-8596 GCA_964236185.1 uncultured Nakamurella sp.
CGTCGAGCTCGGCCGCCGTCGACCTGATCATCGTGTCGGTTGCTGCTTCTATATTCATCGTGGTGGAGGCCAGGCGGCTACGAATTCGATTCGGCCCCGCGTTCATCGTGCTCGGCGTCGTCGGCGCGATGGCGTGTGCAGTTCCGTTGTTCCTCCTGTTCCGGGAGCGGGCGCTCGCCGCGACCAGAACGACGAACGGTGTGCCGGTGGTCCACTCCCGGCGTGAGCAGCTGCACATCCGCGGATCATTCCGCCGACGTCACCGAAGAATGCTGCGGACGCTGTGGCGGAGGTTCATGGCGAAGATGTCCGCGTCACCGGCGACTGGTGGCGGTTGATGGCCATTGATCTCGATATCGATGGCACCGTACAGGGTCGAATAGCAGTACAGAGCCGCCGCCAAGGCCGCCGGCGGAAGCGGATGCGGCGTCGTGCCGGCCCACTCGTCGAACCGCGCGCGCAATGGCGTGCTCAGGTCGCTGTCCAACGATTCCAGGGCCAGTCGGCCGCCGGCGAACAGGCGGTTCATGATGTCGAGCAGCACATCGGTGACGCCCCGCGCCGCGTCCGTGGTGTCGGAGTTTCCCTGGTAGTCGTGCAACGGATTACCGAATACCAGCCGATAGGGCAGCACGTTGTCCAGTGCCCATGTCCGGTAGGCCAGGCCGACGACCACAAATAATTCCGTATCGTCCACGGATGGCATTTCGCTGGCCCGGTCCAGAGCCCGTTGCAATGTCTGGCTGAGTTCATCGTAGGTGTCGATGATCAACGACGTCAGCAGTTCTTCCCTCGATGAGTAGTAGCGGTAAATTCCGGACGGCGCCATACCCAGCTCACGGGTGATCGCCCGCAGCGATACGTCGGTGGTACCGGACCGGCTCATTTCCAGCCAGGCCGAAGCTTTGATGGCGGCGATCGTCTCCATTCGTTGGCGATCGCGCCGGGTTGCTGCCGTGGCCATCACTGGACTGTAACAACCGGTCGGCGATCGGAGATGTCTGCCAGCATGGGTACATGCAGCCTCTGGAGTCGCACCGGTGACGCCGGCCGCCGGGTCGACCCGCATCGACCTGCCGCTGCGGATCGACGATCGGCTCACGATCGCCGTCGACGAGTTGGCGTGGCGGTTCTCGCGGTCCTCCGGACCGGGCGGGCAGGGCGTGAACACCGCCGACAGCCGGGTCGAGCTCAGCTGGGATCCGGGTAGCTCCCCGGGCGTCGCCGCGCTCTCCGATCAGCTCCGGTCGCGCCTGGTCGCCAACCTGTCCCGGGCGGTCGTCAACGGCCGGGTGGTCATCGTGTCCTCGGAACAGCGTGCGCAGCTGCGGAACCGGGAATCGGCCCGGCAGCGCTTGCGGCTGCTCGTCCTGGCCGCGCTGGCGCCGCCGTCACCGACCCGTCGGGCCAGCCGTCCGACGCGCGGGTCGATCGAGCGGCGACTGGCCGGCAAGAAGGCGCGGTCGGCGATCAAGGCGGCCCGCTCGGGTCAGCAGCATCGTCGCGAGGACTGACCCCGGCGTTCCGCCCGGCGCCCGGTGTGGTGGGGTTGCGCGGCAAGGCAATTGCCGAGGATCGGGGCGGGAGGCGCATCGACGTGTGGTCGGCCATCAGGGGCTGGTTCCGGCGATTGTTGCGCAGGTCCAGCGTGCGGCACGGGATCCGGGCGCTCGAGCGCTTCAACGCCCGACTCGGGTTGCAGTTCGCCGGTGCCCTGACGTACTTCTCGTTCCTGGCCGTCGTGCCGATCATCATGGTCAGCTTCTCCGCAGCCGGCTTCGTGCTGGCCTCGCAGCCGAGCCTGCTGCAGAGCCTGCAGAACGGGATCAGCTCGCTGCTTCCGGGAACGCTGGCCGCCCAGATCAAGGATCTGCTGGCCGAAGCGATCAATGCGCGCTTCAAGGTCGGGGTGATCGGGCTGGTAGTGGCGCTGTACTCCGGCGTGAGCTGGATGGGCAACCTGCGCAGCGCCATCCAGGCGATGTGGCGGCCGGACTTCGACAGCGAGCAGGAGATCGCCGCCGAGACGCTGTGGGGCTACTACCTCAAGAGCCTGGGTTACCTGGTGGCGCTGACCTTCGGCATCTCGTTGTCGCTCACCCTGACCACGTTGGGTACCTCGGCCCAGCAGGTGGTGCTCACCTGGTTCGGGCTCGATCAGGTGAGCGCGCTGACGCCGCTGTTCACCGTGGTGCCCATCCTGCTCGCCGTGCTGACCGATATGGGGATCTTCTTCCTGATGTACCGGGTGTTGTCGCCCAACGCCTACCCGGCGTCCCGGAAGGCGCTGCTGCGGGGCTCGAGCGCCGCCGCCATCGCCTTCGAGGTGCTCAAATTCGCCCTCACCTACCTGCTGCCGACGTTGTTGAGCTCGGCCACCGCCAAGATCTTCGGGCCGATCATCGGCATCCTGATCTTCTTCAACCTGGTCGCCACGGTGGTGCTGTTCCTGGCCGCCTGGATCGCCACCTCGTCCGGCAGCAGAGCCGGCGAGACGCCGCGGCCCTTCGTCCGATCCCCGCACGGCGCCCGCGACCACCGCCTGGCCGGCATCGCCAAGGAGCTGGGTCTGGAACCGGGCGTGCTGGCGGAGGTCGACCGACTCGCCGAGCAGGAGGGGCGCAGCCGCGACGACGTCCTCCGGTCGGCCGTTGCCGGTTACCTGGCCGCGCATCGGCGCTGACGGGGGACCGGACGGGCCATCGGGTTGCCGGCTTCCCCCGTTGTGCTGCCGGGAAGTTCTACCGCCTCGTCGTCGTTGACATCGATGCACGCGCATCGATCACCGCGTCACGAGGAGGACAGCATGGGCACCATCGCTCCACAGGGTCTACATCACGTCACCGCCATCGCCTCGGCCCCACAGCGCAATGTCGACTTCTACTCCACCGTCCTGGGCCTGCGCCTCATCAAGCGCACCGTGAACTTCGATGCTCCCGACTCCTGGCACCTGTACTACGGAGACGAGCGTGGCACCCCCTCCAGCATTCTCACCTTCTTCCCCTGGCCGGACGTGCCCCGCGGCCGGTACGGCGCCGGAATGACCTCGGCCACCGCGTTCAGCCTGCCCGGCACCTCGCTGAGCTGGTGGCACGACCGTCTGAAGGCCGCGAGGGTCGACGTTGATGCTCCGATCACCCGTGGTGCGGAGGAGGTAGTGACCCTGCGCGACCCCGACGGCATGGTGCTCGACCTTGTCGCCACCGACGGCGATCACCGGTCGGGCTGGGACGGGGTGGCCAGCATCCCGGCGCAGCACGGGATTCGAGGCCTGCACTCGGTGACCATGAACGAGCGCCTGCTCGATCCGACCGCATCGATGCTGACCGATCTGCTCGGCATGGGAGCCGCCGGTGACAGCGCCGGCCGGTCCCGTTTCCAGATGGCCGCCGGGAACGCCGGCGCCGTGGTCGACGTGACCGGCGGTGCCAACGAGCGTGGCTACCAGGCCGGCGGCACCGTGCACCACGTCGCGTTCCGCGCCCCGGACCTTCCCACCATGACGGCGTGGCAGCAGCAGCTCGTGGAGGCCGGTGTCGGGGTCACCGAAATTCTGGACCGGCAATACTTCAAGTCCATCTACTTCCGCGAGCCCGGTGGTGTGCTGTTCGAGATCGCCACCGACACGCCGGGTTTCGATATCGACGAGCCACTGCTGGAACTGGGTCGATCGCTGAAACTGCCGCCGTGGCTGGAGCCCAGCCGCGAACAGATCGCCCGCTCCCTCCCGCCGATCACCCTGCCGGACCTGGGCGACCAGCAAGCATGACCGGCACCAGCAGCTGGCCGCACGTCTGGCGGGGCGGCCTTGGAACACCTCCGTTGCTGCTGCTGCACGGCACCGGTGGCGACGAACACGACCTGCTGCCGCTGGCCGATCGACTGTCACCGCTCTCTCCGGTGCTGTCCCCGCGGGGTCGGGTCCTCGAGGGAACGATGCCTCGGTTCTTCCGCCGCGGCGGCGAGGGCGACTTCGACGAGGTCGACCTGGCTGCCCGTGCTGACGAGCTCGCGGACTTCGTGCTGGCCGCGGGCCAGGAGCACGGTATCGATGGGGGAGGCTTCGTCGCTGTCGGCTTCTCCAACGGTGCGAACATCGCTTCCGCCGTGATGATGAGGCATCCGGAGGTGCTCGCCGGCGCGGTGCTGATCGCCGGGATGGTGCCGTTCGCAGTCCCCCCTGCCCATGTCGACCTGAGCGGCAAGTGGGTGGTGGTGGCCAACGGGCAGCGAGATCCCATGGCGACCGCCGTCCAGACCGACACCCTGCTGCACCAGTTCCGGACCATGAACGCCGACGTCCGACTGCTTGCGCACACCGGCGGACACACCATCGCCGGCGATCAACTGCCGGAGCTCGCGCGAATCATCGCCACCGGCGGTGTCGGCACATTCGGCAGCTGAACCGGGCGTCTGCCGTTGCCCTCGACGAGGCAGGCGTCGCCTCACCGTCGGATCGACTGCCGGAGCCCGGAACCCGGCTGCCACCAGCCGATCTGCAGGGCCTGCCCGTCATCGGTGATCCTGGTCAGCACCACGCGGCGCAGGTCCAGTCGGAATTCGTGGGAGTTACCCGCGGTCTCGATGGCGAGTGCGGAGATCTTCCCGTCGCCGGCCCACCCGGGTTGGTCGTCCGGCGGTGGATCGTCGGTGGGGCAGTGGACCGCCACCCGCGGGTCGGCGCGCAGATCGGCGGCCCGCCGGGCCCCGGCATCATGCCGAGATACACCTCGCCGTCGTCGCGAAAAGCGACCTCCGTGCCACTGATCCTCGGCGCGCCGCTCGCATCCGTCGTCGCCATGGTCGCGTGTGTGCGGACGGCGAAGGTCCGGCGTACAGCATCGGCGAAGACCGGCTCTGCCTGTTGGAAGTCTCTCCACGATGTCATGGGTTCCCATGGTGGCACGGGCATCCGACAGTCGGCTGGACGCGGCTGCAAGGATGCTGGACATGCCCACTTTCCGGATGGCTGACGTCTTCACCGTTCCCAACGCGATCAGCGCGGTCGGGCTGGGGCTGGTACTGAAGGGGTCGGCTCGCGCGGACACCGGCTGGGGCATCACGCTGACGGTGGCCGGTCGGTTGCTGGACCTGCTGGACGGCAAGGTCGCCCGGATGTTGGACCAGAGCAGCGAGCTGGGGGCCGGCATCGACGCCGCCTTCGACAAGGCCGGTGTGCTCGCCATCGGTGTCAACGAATGGCGCGGCAATATCGCCCCCAAGCCAGTCCTGCTCGCCATCGGGGCGCAGAACGCCGTCAACCTGGTGGCCACCGCGATGTCCACCCGACTGGGCGACGACCAGTTGGCTCCGGTGTTCGACGGCAAGCGGGCCATGGGTTATCAGAACGGCGCGCTGGGTGCCTACGCGGTGGCCGCGCTGCTGCGGAAGCAGGGAATGCCGACCGGCGCCCTGGTATGGCAGCTCGCCGCACATGCCAACGCCGTCGTCGGAGTCGGGTACTACGGGATCAGGGCCAGCCGCCAGTACGTCATCCGGGTTCGGCAGTTGTTGCGCGACCGCGGGTAGCGCGTCATCCCGGGCTGCCCGGGGTACCGGTGGGCACCAGATCTACTCACCGATGGGACGGCCGCGATGACGGAGAAGGCCAGGCGCTGGCTGTTCGGCGACCAGCTCGGCCCGCACTTCCTCGACGACGACGAACAGCAGGTGCTGATGGTCGAGTCGCGGGCGGTGTTCGCCCGGCGCCGCTTCCACCGGCAGAAGGCGCATCTGGTGCTGTCGGCGATGCGGCACCGGGCCGCGGAGCTGGGCGACCGGTGCGAGTACGTCCGGTCGGACACCTACCGGCCGGCGCTGCGGGGACCGCTGACCGTGATCCACCCGACCAGCCATGCCGCGCTGCGCTTGGTGTCGTCCCTGCCGGACGTCGAGCTGCTTCCGCCGCGCGGTTTCGCCACCGCCATCGACGATTTCGAGCAGTGGGCGAACGCCCGTGGGGGCCGTCGGCTGTTGATGGAGGACTTCTACCGGGACGCCCGTCGCCGGTTCGACGTCCTGATGGACGGCGCGGAGCCGGTCGGCGGCCGCTGGAACTTCGACGCCGAGAACCGCGAACCGGCGCCGCGTTCCGCCGTGCTGGGGGTGTCGGAGCCGTGGTGGCCGACCGAGGACGAGATCGACGAGGAAGTCCGTGCCGATCTGGACCGCTGGGAAGCCGAGGGCGACGTGTCGTTCATCGGGGTGGACGGTCCCCGGCGGTTCGCCGCCACCCGGGCAGAGGCGATGTCGGCACTGACCCACTTCATCGACGAGCGGCTCGACCCATTCGGCCCGCACGAGGACGCCATGCTGGCCGGCGACGCGTGGATGGCGCACTCGCTGCTGTCCGCACCGCTCAATCTCGGCCTGTTGGACCCGCTGGAGGTGGTGCACCAGGCCGAGCAGGCCTACCGGAGCGGTAAGGTGCGGCTGCCCTCGGCCGAGGGTTTCATCCGCCAGGTGATCGGCTGGCGGGACTTCGTCTGGAACCTCTACTGGTACGAGAAGCCGGCGTACCGGGACCGCAATGCGCTGGGCGCCGCCACCTCCATCCCCGCGTGGTTCGCCGAGTTGGACGCCGACCACGTCGACGCCCGCTGCCTGTCCGTCGTGCTGGCCGGGGTGCGCGATCATGCCTGGGTGCATCACATCCCGCGGCTGATGGTGCTCGGCAACTTCGCGATGCAGCGCGGCTGGCAGCCGCAGGAGTTGGTGGACTGGTTCCACCGCGCCTTCATCGACGGCTACGACTGGGTGATGACGCCGAACATCGTCGGCATGTCGCAATGGGCGGACGGCGGCATCATGGCGACCAAGCCCTATGCCTCCGGCGGCGCCTACATCGACCGGATGAGTGACTTCTGCAAGCCGTGCCGGTACAACCCCAAGGTCCGGGTGGGGGAGGACGCCTGCCCGTTCACCGCCGGTTACTGGGCATTCCTGCACCGCAATCGCGAGCAGTTCGCCGGGAACCACCGGATGTCCCAGCCGCTGACCGGACTGCGCCGGCTCAAGGACCTGGAACCTCTGCTGGAGCAGGAGGCGGCCCGCGGTTCGGCCGCTCCCTGAAGTCGCTGCGCCGCTGACGCTGCGGCCGACCCGTGCAGTGACCGGCATCCCGCTCACTAGACTCGCCTGCATGGAACAACGCACCCTGGGCCGTACCGGCCGCGACGTCTCGGCCATCGGTCTGGGTACCTGGCAACTCGGCGCCGACTGGGGGGACGTCGACGAGCACGAGGCGCTGGCCGTGCTGGACGCCGCCGACGCCGAGGGAGTGACCTTCTTCGACACCGCCGACGTGTACGGCGACGGACGCAGCGAGAAGCTGATCGGCCGTTACCTCCAGGAGAACACCGGCACCCCGATCCTGGTGGCGACGAAAATGGGCCGCCGGATGGAGCAGTTGCCGGAAAACTATGTGCTGCAGAACTTCCGGGACTGGACGGACCGTTCCAGGACCAACCTCGGGGTGGACCGCCTGGACCTGGTCCAGCTGCACTGCCCGCCCACCTCGGTGTTCTCTTCCGACGAGGTGTACGACGCGCTGGACACTCTGGTCGCGCAGGAGCGGATCGCGAACTACGGCGTGAGCGTGGAGACCTGCGCCGAGGCGCTGGCCGCGATCAACCGGCCCGGCACCGCCAGCGTCCAGATCATCTTCAACCCGTTCCGGCTCAAGCCGCTCGAGCAGGTGCTGCCCGCGGCTGTGGCGGTGGGCGTCGGCATCATCGCCCGGGTGCCGCTGGCGTCCGGCCTGCTATCGGGCCGCTACACCGCGGCATCGACGTTCGCCGAGAACGACCACCGCAACTACAACCGGGATGGCGCAGCGTTCGACGTCGGCGAAACCTTTTCCGGCGTCGACTTCCAGACCGGTGTGGAGGCCGCGCAGGAGTTCGCCGCGCTGCTACCAGAGGGCGTGACGCCGGCCCAGGGTGCGCTCCGCTGGATCATCCAGCAGCCGGGCGTGACGGCGGCCATCCCCGGCGCCCGGAACACCGAGCAGGCGAGCAGGAACGCTGCGGCCGCGGCTCTACCGGCGCTGCCGTTCGAGGTGCTGGAGAAGATCACCGCGCTGTACGAGGCGCGGATCAAGGCATCGGTGCACGACCGCTGGTGAGCGACGACCCCTTCGCACTGCAGCGCTTCGTTGCCGCCCAGGATGCCGGCGATACGTTCCGGCGGGCGGCCGCAGAGTTGGCCCGCGGCCGGAAGACCAGCCACTGGATGTGGTTCGTCTTTCCGCAAATCGCCGGTCTGGGACTCAGCGCCATGTCCCAGCGGTATGCGATCGCGTCGGTGCGCGAGGCGCAGGCTTACCTGGCGCACCCGGTGCTCGGCCCGCGGCTACTGGAGGTCACCGACATCGTGGCCGACCTCGAGAACAGCAGTGCGGTAGAGGTTTTCGGCGGGATCGACGCGCGGAAGCTGCAGTCGTCGATGACGCTGTTCCTCGCCGCTGCACCCGGTGATGACCGGTTCCGCGCGGTGCTCGACCGGTTCTACGCCGGTGAACTCGACCCTCGCACCCAGGAGCTCCTGCGCGGCAAATGATCTGGCCGCCTCGGATGACGCACGGATACGCTGCGAT
>CAXSEW010000154.1:0-8579 GCA_964236185.1 uncultured Nakamurella sp.
GTGGGTCGTCGTCGGCGATCCCGAAGTGGTCGGTGAAGGCGAGCACCCGGATCGCGAACGCCTCGTTGATCTCGATGATGCCGATGTCGTCGATGGTCAGGCCCGCCTTGGCCAGCGCCTTCACCGTCGCCGGGATCGGTCCGTCACCCATCGTCTCGGGTGCGACGCCGGCATAGGCGAACGACACCATCCGCATCCGCACCGGCAGGCCGAGCTCCGCCGCCACGTCGGCCGCAACCAGCAGGCACCCGGTGGCGCCGTCGGTGAGGCCGGACGCGTTACCGGCGCTGACCCGGCCGTGCGGTCGGAACGGGGTGCGCAAGGTGTCCAGCGCCGCCATCGTGGTGCCCGGCCGGGCCAGTTCGTCCGACGTCGCCAGCCCCCAGCCCTGCTCGACCGAGCGGGTGGCCACCGGCACCAGGTCCGGCGTGATGTTGCCTGCTGACAGCGCGGCGGCGTACTTGTCCTGGCTGGCGACGGCGTACGCGTCGGCCCGCTCCTTGGACAGGTGCGGGTACTTGTCGTGCAGGTTCTCGGCGGTGTTGCCCATGTTCAGCGCCGACGGATCGACCAACCGATCGGCGACGAAGCGCGGATTCGGGTCGGCGCCCTCGCCCATCGGGTGGTGGCCCATGTGCTCGACGCCGCCGGCGATGGCGACGTCATAGCCACCGGCGACGATGCCCGAAGCGACAGTCGTCACCGCGGTCATCGCGCCGGCACACATCCGGTCGATGGCGAATCCGGGCACGGTCTTCGGCAGCCCCGCCAGCATCGCTGCGGTCCGCCCGATGGTCAGGCCCTGGTCGCCGGTCTGGGTGGCTGCGGCGACGGCTACCTCGTCGATCCGCTCCGGGGGCAGTGCGGGGTGACGTCGCAATAGTTCACGGATGACCTTGACGATCATGTCGTCGGCGCGGGTCTGGGCGTACTGGCCCTTGTCCCCGGCCTTGCCGAACGGCGTGCGGACGCCCTCGACGAAGACCACGTCCCGCAGGGTGCGGGGGAGGGGTGTTGATGGTGCGGGCACTGGTGACATCGCTGCTCCTGTCATTCCGGCCCGAACGGCGGGCGCGTCCGTGCCGCTGACCGTGGACCGATCGGGTCTGCTCCCCGGCCGCTCGGTGACCGCTGGACAGGACTTGCTGACCGCGGCGCCGACGCCGTTCCCGGCATGTTACCGGAGAAGCTACTGGCCAGTAACTTAGCGGTCGTGGTCGGCGACCGGCTCATTCAGCAGCGTCCAGCGCTTTCCGCAGCTCGTCGACCGTCAGTTCGACCTGCCACTCCCGGGCGCCGCCGACGCGTAGCCACTGCGCCAGGTCCGCCCCGTCGGGCGGGGACCACATACCCCGCCGGACGAGGTCGGGGGACAGAAGATTCTCCACCGGCATGCTGACCCGGCCCGCGATGGCGGCCAACCCTGATCGGGCGGCGGTGAGCCGGGCAGCCGCCCGGGGGTCCTTGGTGGCCCACTTCGCCGGCGGCGGTGGTCCGTCCCCGGGCAGGGTGGGGGGCGGCAACTCCTTTGCCGGCAGGGCCATCGCCCGCGCAATGGCGTCCCACCAGACCGCTGCCTGCCGCCGCTGGATGCGTCCGGCGAAGACCGGCAGCGACACCATCGCAGCCGCGCCGGTCGGCTTGGCCGAGGCGGCAGCCACGATGGCGGTGTCCGGCAGCACCCGGTGCGGGGCAAGGTCGCGGCGGCGCGCCAGATCGTCACGGGCGAACCACAGTTCGCGGACGATGGCCAGCACGCGCGGATCCCGCAGCCGGTGGATGCCCGACGTGCGTCGCCATGGATCAATGCGGGGCGGGGTAGGTGGGGCGGCCACGATAGCGGCGAACTCCTGGTGCGCCCAGTCGAGTTTGCCCTGCGAGTCGAGCAGGTCGGCCATGGCGTCACGGAGTTCGATCAGCACCTCGACGTCAAGGGCGGCGTAGGTCAGCCAGGCCGGCGGCAACGGCCGGGTGGACCAGTCGGCGGCGCCGTGACCCTTGGCCAGACCCAGCCCGAGCATCTGCTCGACGAGCGGACCGAGGCCGACCCGGGGCAGCCCGGCGAGCCGACCGGCCAACTCGGTGTCGAACAGGGTGCGCGGCCGGATGCCGATCTCGGCCAGGCACGGCAGATCCTGGTTGGCCGCGTGCAGCACCCATTCGGAGGCGGCCAGCGGGGCGTCCAACACCGACAGGTCATCCAACGGGACTGGGTCGAACAGAGCTGTGCCGAGGTCGGCACGACGCAGCTGGACCAGGTAGGCACGCGAACCGTAGCGAAAACCCGAGGCCCGTTCCGCGTCCAAGGCCACCGGACCGCCCGGCACAGCGAGTCGCCGGGCCCAGTCGGCCAACTGCGCCCGGCCGACGACCGGCACGACGTCGCCGTCGCGGGGAACGAGAAGCGGGGTGATCCCGGTGTGCTCGTCAGCGGCATCCTCGATGGGCGCGTCGACTGCGCCTTCGTCGTTGATCAGCCGCAGCTCCAGCTCAGGAGATGACGCCGGCACGCATCGCCAGCGCCACCATGTGGGCGCGGTCGCCGGTACCGAGCTTTCGCCCGATCCGGGCCAGATGACTTTTCACCGTGAGCGCAGACAGGCCCAGCTCGTCGCCGATCCACTTGTTCGACCGTCCGTCGGCCACCAACCGGATCACCTCGATCTCGCGCGAGGACAAGTCGTGGATCGAACTGGGGATGTTGGCCGCGGCCGGATTCGCCCGGCGGCCGATCAGCACACCGTTGACGCCGGCGCCGACCGCGTCGATCACCGGACCGATGTCGGCGGTCGGTGCGAGCGCCAACACCCGCGCCCAGCCGCTCGATCGCAGCAGGTTGATGATGCGGCTCGCTTCCTGGCCGGTGAGCAGGCTGATCAGGGCGAGATCGCCGACCACGCCGCGGTCGGTGAGCTCCTCGACGGCTGCCAGGGAGGACACCGGAATCACCCTTCCGATACCGATTTCGGTCAGACCGGTGTGCAGCGATTCTCTCGTCGCCCGATCGGGATCGACCAGTAACACTGTGGCCGCCCGGAGCGAAGAGCTCATTGAATCGCGCAGTGGCGAGCGCTGGGCGGGGAGTGCAGTCAATGCGATCGGCAACTCTTCCACCCGGCGCGTCCCATTATGTTCGGTGCCGAGCGTCGAGGTACTCACCTGTCTACCTCCAGAAAATGGGCCAGTTCCGTACTGCACATCTCACCCCGTCCTCGTGACCCGACGGGTCCTTGGGCGCGTTGCCGTCGGAGCCGAGGGCTCTGTGTGACCGCGTGCCGGCAGATATCAGTGTCGTTCCTCTGAGGCACCAGGGTCAAGGACACGATGTGCTCAAATGTTGACGATCAGTAATCAGGGTGAGCGTACGTTCGGGTTGGTCGGCCTGCCGATGGATGCAACGCCCTCCGGTGGGAGACCGGCGGCGATCGCCAACAACTCGCTGAAAGCTGCCAGGTGGAGGCCCGTCCGCTCGTCACCGGCCGTCCAAGAGGCACGTAATTCCAGGTCATCGGTCCTGCCCGGCCCCGCGATGTCGCCGAATCTGGTCGACGACGTGGAGGTCACCGTCCCGCCGAGCGCCGTGTAAGCAGCGCCGGACAGCTCCAGGCAGTCCGTCAACCAGCTCCAGGCGACATCTGGCAGCATCGGATCGCGGGCGATCTCGTCATCAACCTCAGCCGTCAAAAAGATCCCGATACGAAGAGTACCGTCCCAAGCTGTTACGCCATCTGGGTTGTATAACAGAATAAGTCGACCTGACGCCGACTCAGGCCGGTCTCCGCCCCACGTCACCGAAGCCGACAGCGCGTGACTCCACGGGGCCAACCTGCTCGGTGCGGGCAACTCGCCCAACTCGATCTCCGGCCGGACGGTCACCCTGGCGAGCTCTTCGAGCGCGGCCTGGAACGCGGCGGGAGCGATCTGTTCGGCCGAGGTGGTCATCTGCGGACCTTACGACGGTGCACCGACAATCGATCGTTGCCCACGCCGCCGACCGACGGATCGCACCGGCGCCGTCGAGCGCTACTGCGCAGCGTCGACCGGCTCCAGCCGCAGCGCCACCGAGTTGATGCACCAGCGCTCGTCGGTCGGGGTCGGGTAGCCCTCGCCGGTGAAGACGTGGCCCAGGTGCGAATCGCAGGTCGCGCAGCGGGCCTCCGTGCGCACCGAGCCGAACGAGCGGTCGGTGACCAGCACGACGTTGTCCGAGTCCGACGGGGCGTAGAAGCTCGGCCAGCCGCAGTGCGAGGCGAACTTGGCGTCGGAGCGGAACAACTCGGCTCCGCAGGCCCGGCAGGAATACACACCGGTGGTGGTGGTGTCGGTGTACTCCCCGGTGAACGGTCGCTCGGTGCCCGACTTGCGGAGGACGTGGTAGGCGGCCGGGTCGAGTTCCGCCTTCCATTCGGCATCTGACTTGACCACTTTGGCAGTTGCGCTCATGTGCACCAGCTTACAAGGCGTCCACCGACAGCCATCTTGACGTGCGCAGACGTCGGATCTTGTGGGAGCCGAGGCATCCGCCTCACGGCGGGCACAGGGTGCCGGCGGCCGGCATCGTGCCGTTCAGCAGATAGGCGTTGACGGCAGTCGCGACGCAACTGCTCGTGGGATAGGCGCCGTGGGTGCCGGATTGCCAGGTCAACAGCGTCCCCGAGTCCAGCTGCGTGGTCAGCGAACGCACCGACGAGTACGGCGCCACCGGGTCGGTGGCGCCGCCGAGCACCAGCAGTGGCGGTGCCCCGGTGGCCCGCACGGCAGCCAGAGCCGTTTCGGTCGCCGGCCAGGACGAGCAGATCCCGACCTGACCGATGTCGAACGGGCCGAACAGCGGAGCCGTCGCCTTGGCGGCCTTCGCCGCCGCCGCCAGTTCGACGCCGCCCAGGCGCTGGGCCGAGTCGTTGCACCGGTAGACCAGCCGGCCCGACTGCTGTTGCGCGATGTCGGCGCTTCCCAGCGACTGCGCCGCGATGGTCGACACTGCGTCCAGGTCGCCGCCGCGCGCCGCCGCCAGGGCCGTCGCCAGCTGCGGCCAGCTCGACGGCGACCCGAGCCGGTCCGCCAACGCCAGCAGCACGGTCCCTCCGGTGACCTCGTAACCGTCGGAGCTCGCGCTGCCGACGTCCCCGAGCGTCGTCACCAGCGCGCGGACGGCGCCGCCCGGATCGGTACCGAGCGGACACCCGCCGCTGAAGGTCGGGCAGGCGGCGGCGAAGGAGGACAGGGCCTGTTCTTGCGCCGTGGCGACCGCGAGCGCCCGCTTGTCCGGGGTCAGCGACGGATCGGCCGGGCCGTCGAGGACGGCGGCGCGGATTCGGCCCGGGTAGCGGTCGGCGTAGACGGCGCCCAGGGTGGCGCCGAAGCCCTGTCCGAGGAAGTCGATGCGCGCGGTGCCCAGTGCGGCCCGGACCGTGTCCAGGTCGTCGGCGGCCAGCACCGTCGAGTAGTCCGACAGCTCCGGCCCGACCATGTCGCCGCAGTCGAACGTCAGGCTGCGGGAAAGTTCGGTCAGCTGCGTACCTGCCGCCGCCGCCGACGGGTCGAGCGCCGGTGCCAGCAGGTCGCGCGAGTTCTGCCCGCTGACGCAGTCGATCGCCACCGAGCCGCCGGTGCCGCGCAGGTCCACCACCAGCACCGCGAAGTGGTCCAGCAGCTGCGGGGACACGCTGCCGGCCACCGTCGCCGGAAGCTCCGTACCGTTCTCGCCCGGGGCGCCGAGCACCACGAACAGTGGAGGGGCGTCCGCCGGTGTCCGTGGCCCGCTGACCCGGACGACGGCCACCGACAGCCGGCCGGCCGACTCGTCGGTGTAGACCTTCGGAACCTCCACGTCGGCACACTGCAGGCGGAACTGGGTCTTGGTGGCCGGATCGACCGATTCGACTCCACCCGGGCAGGCGCCCCAGCTGATCGGATCGGCGGTCCGGCCGGGTCCACCCGGGCCGAGCGGCATGCTGCCGGCCGTGGCCGCCGCCGCCGCCGTTCCGGGGGCACCGGAGGTGACCAGCGCCGGGCGGCTGGACGGGCCGACGGTGCAGGCCGTCAGCAGCGTTCCGATCGCGACGGCCAGCAGGCGAGCGACCAGCACGCGGATGCGGTGCCGGCGTCGCGGAGCCGCCCGCTCCGGCGGACGGGCCGGCACTACCGTGCCGCCCGGCGATACCGGCTGAAGAGGTTGCCCTGTTCCAGGTGCAAGGGCGGCAGCTCCCAGCTCACCGGATCGGCCAGCTGCATGTCGCCGAGCATCGTCGCGGGCGGGCCGCCGACCGTCCGGGCGTTGGGGAAACAGCGTTGCACCCTTCCATCTGATCACGGCGCCGTCTCGGGCCGCCGCCGTCAGCACATCGGCCCGAGCCCGCAGGGCCGTTAGGGTTGGGCCTCGTGTCCCTGGATCATCTCGTCGACGTCACACCGTTCGTCAGTCCCGGCCAGCTGATCGAGGGTCTGGTGCCGCCCCGCCGGTTCGATGCCGTCCGGTTCTCCACCTATCGACCCGATCCGGCCGAACCGTCGCAGCAGGCCGCGCTGACCGCGCTGACCGAGATGGCCGCGACCATCGCGAACCCGCCCAAGAAGGGCTGGTTCCGCCGGACGGCCGACGCGCAGCCGTCGGGGGCATACCTGGACGGCGGCTTCGGCGTCGGCAAGACGCACCTGCTGGCGTCGCTGTGGCACGCGGTGCCCGGGCCGAAGGCGTACGGCACGTTCGTCGAGTACACCCACCTGGTCGGCGCGCTGGGTTTCGGCGAGACGGTCGAGCGGTTGTCCGGCCATCGACTGCTGGCCGTCGACGAATTCGAACTGGACGACCCGGGCGACACCATGCTCATGTCGCGGCTGCTCGGCGAACTGTCCGATGCCGGGGTCTTCCTGGCCGCGACCTCCAACACCCTTCCCGGCAAACTCGGCGAGGGCCGGTTCGCGGCCGACGAGTTCCGCCGGGAGATCCGCGGCCTGTCGGAGAAGTTCACCACGCTGCGGGTGGACGGACCCGACTTCCGCCACGTTGGGCAGGCAGATGCGCCAGCACCCCTGTCCGACACCGCACTGCAGGCGACGGCCGGGCACACCGCCGGCGCAACGCTCGACTCCTTCCCGGCGCTGACCGCGAAGTTGGCGAAGCTGCACCCCTCGACCTACGGCAAGCTGGTCGAGGGCGCCGCCGCCGTCCACATCAGCGGCGTTGCGCCGCTGCCGGAGCAGGCGGCCGCGCTGCGCTGGGTGGTGCTCATCGACCGGCTGTACGACCGCACCATCCCGGTCCGCGCCTCCGGTGTTCCCCTGGATGAGCTCTTCACCGCGGAGATGCTGCGCGGCGGGTACCGCAAGAAGTACCTGCGGGCGACCAGCCGGATCCTCGCGCTGGCCCGGGAGGGCCGGTAGCCGTTCGGATTTGGCGCGCCGCAGCGGCTCAGGCGGAGCGGAACTCCGCGATTACCTGGGCCAGGGTGTCCACCGCGGAGTCCAGCTCCTCCCGGGTGATGACGATCGGCGGGGCGAACCGCAGCGTGGTCTCGTGCGTTTCCTTGATCAGCACGCCGCGGCGGGCCATCTCCTCGCTGACCGCCCGGCCGGGCCCGACCTCGGGGGAGAGTTCGACGCCGGCCCACAGGCCGCGGCCGCGGACCTCGGCCACCCCGTGCCCGACCAGCTCGTTCAGCCGGGCATGCAGGTGGGCGCCGAGATCGGCTGCCCTGTCCTGCATCTCGCCGGTGGCGAGCAGGGCGATGACGGCCCGGCCGATCGCGCAGGCGAGCGGATTGCCGCCGAAGGTGGAGCCGTGCTGGCCCGGCCGCAGCACACCGAGCACATCCGCCCGACCGACCACGGCCGACACCGGCATGATCCCGCCGCCCAGCGCCTTGCCCAGGGTGTACAGGTCGGCCCGGACGTTCTCCTGGTCCAGCGCCAGCAGAGCGCCGGTGCGGCCGAGACCGGACTGGATCTCGTCGGCGATGAACAGCACGTTGTGCTCGTCGCACAGCCGGCGGACCTCCGCCAGGTAGCCGGCAGGCGGCACCAGCACGCCGGCCTCTCCCTGGATGGGTTCCAGCAGGATGGCCGCGGTGTACGGGGTGATCGCCGCGGTCAACGCCTCCACGTCGCCGTACTTCACCCCGACGAAACCAGGGGTGTAGGGGCCGTAGTCCGCGGTGGCCACCGGATCGTCGGAGAACGAGATGATCGAGATGGTGCGGCCGTGGAAGTTCCCGCCGGCGGTGATGATCTGCGCCTGGTTCTCCGGGACGCCCTTGATCCGGTAGGCCCACTTGCGCGCCACCTTGAGGGCGGCCTCGACTGCCTCCGCGCCGGAGTTCATCGGCAGCACCATCTCGGTGCCGGTCAGTTCGGCGAGTTCCTTGCAGAACAGGCCGAGCTGGTCGTGGTGGAAGGCGCGGGAGGTCAGGGTGACGCGGTCCAGCTGCTCCTTGGCCGCGGCGATCAGCGCGGGATGCCCGTGGCCGAAGTTGAGCGCCGAGTACCCGGCCAGCATGTCCAGGTACCGCTTCCCGGCGACATCGGTGACCCAGGCGCCGCTGGCCTTTTCGATCACCACCGGCAGCGGGTGGTAGTTGTGG
>CAXSEW010000155.1:0-8565 GCA_964236185.1 uncultured Nakamurella sp.
GGCCGGATCTCCTTGCGCTCGCCGGAGTACTCGCCGATCTCCTCCTCGGTCAGCGACGTGCGCGCGAGCAGCTCGCGCCGCCACTGCCGACCGGAGACGGTATTGGTCACCAGGATCAGCGTTGTGGCGCCGGCGCGCGCCATCGCCGCCGCGCCGACCAGCGTCTTGCCGGCACCGCAGGGCAGCACCACGACGCCGGAGCCGCCCGCCCAGAACCCCTCGACGGCGTCGGACTGGTAGCCACGCAGCGTCCAGTCGGTGTTGTTCAGCTCGATCGGGTGGGCCTCGCCGTTGACGTAGCCGGCCTCGTCCTCGGCCGGCCAGCCGACCTTGAGCAGCACCTGCTTCAGGCGCCCGCGCTCGGACGGGTGCACCAGCACGGTGTCCTGGTCGATCCGCGCGCCGATCATCGGCGCCACCTTCTTGTTCCGCAGGATCTCCTCGAGCACGGCCTTGTCGCGGCTGACCATGATCAGTCCGTGGGTCGGGTGGGTCTGCAGCACCAGCCGCCCGTATCGGGCCATGGTGTCGACGACGTCGACCAGCAGCGCCTGCGGCACCGGGAAACGGGACCACCGGACCAGGGCGTCGACCACCTGCTCGGCGTCGTGGCCGGCCGCGCGCGCGTTCCAGAGCGCCAGCGGCGTGATGCGATAGGTGTGGATGTGCTCGGGCGACCGTTCCAACTCGGCGAACGGCGCGATGTTGGCCCGCGCGGCCGGGGCGTCGGGGTGACCGATCTCCAGCAGCAACGTCTTGTCGGACTGGACGATCAAGGGTCCGTCGGTCACAGGTGTCCTTCTGAAATCTGTCGGGATCTGTCGGTGTTGCGGAGCGGTGTCGTTTCTCGGTGTGCGGTGTAACCGGTCCAGTCTGCCCTCGATTGCCGGTACCCGGTGCCGTGGTTCCGCTATCGATAGGGTGTGCCCCATCCCCCGGACCCGAACGGCGCCTGATTGCAGATGGAAGGTTGCCCGATGGTTGCCGTTCCACCACCGCTTCCGAGGCAGCAGTCCGACGATCTGGTCACCCGGCTGCGGTCGGCGGGTTGCGTCTTCGCCGAGGACGAGGCCCGGCTGCTGACCGAAGCCGCGACGTCGCCGGAACACCTGCGGGCGATGGTGTCCCGTCGGACGGCCGGGAACCCGCTGGAGACGATTCTCGGCTGGGCAGAGTTCTGCGGTCTGCGCATCGCCGTCGCACCGGGTGTCTTCGTGCCCCGGCAACGCACCGAGCTGCTGGTGCGGGAGGCGCTGGCGGTCGCGCCCGCGCACCGGCCGACGGTGGTGCTCGACCTGTGCTGCGGCTCCGGCGCGCTCGGCGCCGCAGTTGCCGCGTCACTGGCACCGGTGGAGCTGGTGGCTGTCGACGTCGATCCGGTTGCCGTCCGCTGTGCCGCGGGCAACGTGGCGCCGGTGGGTGGCCGGACGTACTGCGGCGATCTCTATGCACCGGTGCCGGCAGCGCTGCGCGGCCGGATCGACCTGCTGCTGGCGAACACACCGTACGTGCCGACCGCGGCCGTCGCAGGCATGCCACCGGAGGCCCGGCTGTACGAACCCCGGGTCGCGCTCGACGGCGGCGCGGACGGGCTGGACCTGCAGCGGCGGGCGATCAGCGGTGCCGCCGACTGGCTCGCTATCGGCGGCTCGATCCTGGTGGAGACCAGCGACGACCAGGCCGATCGAACCCTGACCCTGATGCGGACGGCGGGGCTCGGCGGCCGGTTGGTCACCGATGAAGAGCTCGATGCGACTGTTGCCATCGGGACCGCTGTTTCGTAGGCAGGATTTCTCCGGCGCCATTGCCCGTACTGCGTGGTTCGGCGGACAAAACTGCCCGTCGACGGAACCGCCGGCGGATCCGATCGTCGAAGTGCCAGCCGGGCCTCGTGGATCAGGGGGATCCCGTCCGGCAACACCGGAGGAATCGACATGACCACACCATGGACGCCTGACTCGGGGTCGTTGCACGCCGACCCCGCAGGTTCGGGCACTGGCACGCCGGCAGCATCGGACTATCCGCCAGCAGGCGGCAGCCAGTACCAGCCGGCGGGTGCTGCCGCCCCGCGAGGGGCCGGGCAGGCCTTCCCGCCGCCGGCCGGCGGAGCTTTCCCACCGCCGGCCGGCGGAGCTTTCCCCCCACCGGTCGCACCGGGGAGCTACCCACCCGGCATGATCCCGCCGCCGGCCACGCCGCCGACGGACAAGAAGAAGCGCCTGCTGCTCACCGCGGTCGTTCTGCTGGTGGTCGCCATCGCTGTGACCTTCACGATCGTGCACAACCAGAAGACGGCTACCACTGCCGCGAACGTCGGCGATTGCATCAAGATCACCAGCGCCACGCTGATCGATCCGAAGACCGAACAGGCACCGTGCACCGATCCGGCAGCGCTGTTCAAGGTCACCGAAACCGGCGGCAACGACGTCCAGTGCGACCCGAACGAACCGTCGTACGTCGAGGGCAAGGACACGGACGACCCGAGTTCCCGGGTCTGCCTGCGGTACAACCTGGCCGTTGGGGAGTGCATCGATGAGGGTCTGCTCGATTCCTCGGTACCCAAGAAGGTCGATTGCACGACACCCACCTCCAGCACGGCGAAGTTGGTTTCCATCGATCTCACCAGCGCCGACGAGTCGAAGTGCCCGGCGGACAGTTCGCCGTTGCCGTTGGTGAAGCGCACCATCGTGTACTGCTTCGGCGAAGCCGCCTAAGCCTCGTTCGACGCGGGTATGTGGGCGCCGTGGGTCAGCGATCGATTGCCGTAGTGGATTGGGAGTCATAGTCCACGCCCAATCCACTACGGCGGGCCGCGGATGTGGATAACCAGGTCGCTCACCCCGCCGCAACCGGCACAGTGCCGACACGCGGGCTCGGCAGGAGGTGTCAGCGGCCGTCCTCCGGCTTGCTCGTGAGCAAGCGGGCGTGATCAACCTCCGACAGGCGCTGGATGCCGGCCTCAGCAAGACGGTGATCAGCCGGCTGGTGGCGGATGGTCGTTGGGGCAGGCTGGATCGGGGCATCTACCTGGTCCCGGACGTCCCGGTGAGCTGGCTGGGGCGGGTGTGGGCCGGTGTCCTGCTAGGTGGAGACGGTGCGCGGGTCGGGGGTGACGCCGCTGCCGTTCTCAACGGCCTTGATGCGGGTGAGCCCCTGCCGATCGAAGTGCTGGTGCCGTTCGGTCGACGTCTGGCGCAGCGGGATTGGGTTCATTTCATCCAGGAGCGCGACCGCGTCCGGGCCACATCCTCGCGTGCGGAGCCGCCGCGGACCCGAGTCGAGGACACGGTGTTGGACGGCTGCTCAAAGGCAGCAGACAGCGAAGTGATCGACCGGATCACCACGGCGGTGCAACGCCGACTGACCACTTGTGCTGCGTTGCAAGTCGCGCTCGATCGGCGCCGGCTCCCGAACCGCCGGCTGGTCCAGGAGGTGCTGAACGACGTGGCGTCGGGCGTGCACAGCGGGCTGGAACACTCCTATCTGCACGACGTCGAGCGCGCGCACGACCTCGCCGTGGGCCGCCGCCAGCACGCCCGCCCGGGTCGGACACGCTTCCTCGACGTGCTCTACGAGCAGTACGCGCTGGTGGTAGAGCTGGACGGACGGGTCGGCCATGTCGGTGAGGGACGGTGGCGGGACCGCCGGCGGGACAACGTGCACACCCGCGCCGGGCTGCGCACGCTGCGGTTCGGCTGGTACGAGGTCATCCAGGAGCCGTGTGCGGTGGCGCTCGAGGTGGCCGAGGTACTCATCGGTCTCGGCTGGCCCGGATACCCCGGCAGATGCCCACGTTGCCGGTGAGGCCCGTCGAATGCAGCCGGTGCCGGTGATGCCGGGTCGATCAGGCCGACGGCCGATGAGCGCTCCGCAGCCGTGAAAGGCTGGCGTCATGACTTCCGGCGCGCTCAGCACCATGGCGGTGCTGTCGCCGCCCGCCGATCTCGACGCCGGCTCGCTGTTCGACCGGTTCAGCCAGTGGGCCGTCGGCCGCGGCGTGGTGCTCTATCCGCACCAGGAGGAGGCGCTGCTGGAGATCGTCTCGGACGCCAACGTCATCGTCGCCACACCGACCGGCTCCGGCAAGACGCTGATCGCCACCGCCGCGCTGTTCGCGGGCCTGGCGACCGGGCGCCGCGCGTACTACACGGCGCCGATCAAAGCCCTGGTGTCCGAACGGTTCTTCGAGTTGACCGAGGTGTTCGGGCCGGCGGCGGTAGGGATGATCACCGGCGACTCCGCAGTGAACCCGTCCGCCCCGATCATCTGCTGCACCGCGGAGATCCTCGCCTCGGTGGCGCTGCGCGGCGGCGCGGAGGCGGACCCCGGCATCGTGGTGATGGACGAGTTCCACTACTACGGCGACCGGCAGCGGGGCTGGGCCTGGCAGGTGCCGCTGCTGGAACTGCCCCGCGCCCAGTTCATCCTGATGTCCGCCACGCTGGGCGACGTCCGCTTCTTCGTCAAGGATCTGACGGAGCGCACCGGCCGGCCCACCACCCTCATCGACGGGGTGGAACGCCCTGTCCCGCTGCATTTCTCGTACGTCACCGTGCCGCTGCAGGAAACGCTGGAGGAGCTGCTGGCCACCGGCCGGGCGCCGGTCTACATCGTCCACTTCACCCAGGCAGCCGCCCTGGAACGGGCCCAGGCACTGACCAGCATCACCGTCGCCACCCGCGCCGAGCGCGACCGGATCGCCGACCTGATCGGCGACTTCCGGTTCTCGCCCGGCTTCGGCCGGACGCTGGCCCGGCTCGTCCGCCACGGCATCGGCGTCCACCACGCCGGCATGCTGCCGAAGTACCGCCGGCTGGTGGAGAAGCTCGCCCAGTCCGGCCTGCTCAAGGTCATCTGCGGCACCGACACCCTGGGCGTCGGCATCAACGTCCCGATCCGCACGGTACTGCTGACCGGTCTGGCCAAGTACGACGGCCACCGCACCCGGCTGCTCTCGGCCCGCGAGTTCCACCAGATCGCCGGCCGGGCCGGGCGGGCCGGGTACGACGTCGCCGGCGACGTGGTGGTGCTCGCACCCGAGCACGTCATCGACAACCAGCGCGCGCTGGCCAAGGCCGGCGACGACGCCGCGAAGAAGCGCAAAGTGGTGCGGAAGAAGGCGCCCGACGGCTTCATCAGCTGGAGCGAATCGACCTACGACCGGCTCGTCGGCGCGGCACCGGAACCGTTGGGCTCGCACTTCCGGGTCAGCCACTCGATGCTCCTGGGCGTGCTGTCCCGGCCCGGCGACGGCTTCGCCGCGATGCGGCACCTGATCGAGTCCAGCCATGATCCGCGGCCGCGCCAGCTGCAGCACATGCTCCGCGCCCTGGCGATCGGCAAGGCGCTGCTGGCCGCGGGCATCGTGGTCCGTCTCGACCCACCCGATGCCACCGGTCGCCGTTACGTGCTGACGGCCGACCTGCAGCTCGACTTCGCCCTCGACCAGCCGCTCTCCCCGCTCGCCCTCGCTGCCCTTGATCTGCTCGACCTCACCTCGCCCGACTACGCGCTGGACGTGGTCTCGCTGATCGAGGCCACCCTCGAAGGCCCCGGGCCGGTGCTCTCGGCGCAGCGGTTCAAGGCCCGCGGCGAGGCGGTGCAGGCGATGAAGTCCGACGGCATCGAGTACGAGGAGCGGATGGCTCTGCTGGAGGAGGTGGACTACCCCAAGCCGCTGGCCGACGTCGTCGAGGTGGCGTTCGAGTCCTACCGCCGCGGTCATCCGTGGATCACCGAGTACCAGCCGGAGCCGAAGGCGGTGGTCCGCGACCTGTACGAGCGGGCGATGAACTTTTCCGAGTACGTGGCGTTCTACCAGCTGACCCGCTCCGAGGGGGTGGTGCTGCGCTATCTCGCCGACGCCTATCGGGCGATGCGGCGGACCGTGCCGCAGGACGCCCGGACCGAGGAGCTGACCGACCTGATCTCCTGGCTCGGTGAGCTGGTGCGCGGCGTCGACTCCAGCCTGCTGGACGAGTGGGAGGCGCTGGCCCATCCGGACGAGGCCGAGCTGGGCGTCGGCGGCGAGATCACCGTCCGGCCGCCCACCGCCAGCCGCGGCGTCAGCGCCAACGTCCGGGCGTTCACGATCATGGTGCGCAACGCGCTGTTCCGACGGGTCGAGCTGCTCTCGCTCGGGCGCTTCGACACGCTCGGCGAGCTCGACGGCGGCGCCGGCTGGGATGCCGGCCGCTGGCGGGAGGCGATCGAGAACTACTGGGACGAGTACGACGACCTGGCGGTGGGTGCGACCGCCCGGTCCGCCGCACTCATCGGCATCGACCGCGGCGCGACGGCGTGGACCGTTCGGCAGACGTTCGACGATCCGGCCGGCGACCGCGACTGGGGCATCAGCGCGGAGGTCGATCTCGAAGCCTCCGACGAGACCGGCGAGCCGGTCGTCACGATCACCGACGTCGGCCCGCTGACCGGTTGATCACGAGGTTGACCTCCGGCCGTGGCACGCTGGGCCGATGACCGGCCCGCTGGACCGCCCCCGCTGGCAGGCGCTGGAGATCGGGCCCGGTGGGTTGCCGCCGGAATCGATACGGCCCCGCAGCAGCGGCGCGCCGATCAGCTGGCCGGCTCGGGACCTCGCCGCCGCTGCACCGCCGATGGATGCCCGCGCCCTCCCACCGCCGGTTGCCCCGGGCTTCAGATACCCGGACCCGAGTGATCTGCCGCCGGCCTGGCAGCAGTGGTCCGCGGCTGCTGGAGCTCCCGAGCCGCCCCGGCGGCGTGCGCTGCGCGGGCCGGCCAGGAAGATCGCGGCGGCGGCGGCTGCTCTCTGCGTGCTGGTCGGGTTGGCGCTGTGGGGCAATTCGGCGCGGCCACTCGGCGGCGCGCGCGGTGGAGCCGCGGTCGGAGACTGCCTGTCCTCGACCGGCCGGCAGATCGACGGGCGGGTGGCCTGCGGCGACGCGGCAGCCGACTTCCTCGTCGTCGGTCGCTATCCCGACACCGGCGATGCCGGTGAGTGCAGCGCCTCGCCGGCGGACCTGGCGGTGGTGCAGAGCGGTCCGACCCTACTGTGCCTCAACTACGTCGCGGTGACCGGTGACTGCCTGCTGCTGGGCCGGCAGGCTGGGCCGGTCGGCAAGGTCGCGTGCGACTCCGGCACCATCGGCGAGTACCGGGTACGCGCGGTGCTGAAGAACAGCATCGACGCCGATGGCTGTCCTGCCGGTACCACCCAGAGCCTCGTGCACCGGTACAACTCCGAAGTGCTGTGCCTGGTCAGGTCCTGAGCTGGCGAGGCCGTCCTCGACGAGAAGCCGCAGGTCAGCCCGCGTACGACGGGCTCAGCGCCGACATCGTCTGCCACTTGTCCCAGGGGATCGACCAGTCGTAGATGTCGCTGTCTGCCTGGGACATCGGGATCTTCGATCCGGTGATTTCGACGGGGTCGCCGTACATCGTCTGGTCGTAGAACTTCTTCGCATTCGTCATCGTCAGGTTGGCGCAACCGTGGGTGACGTTTTTCTTGCCCTGATCGGCGGTGGTCTCGTCGTTGGCATGGATGAAGGTGCCGTTGTTGGAGATGCGCACCGCGTAGTAGGCCTTGAAGTTGGTGTAGTGGTAGGCCGGGTTGCTCATCAGGTGCAGGTATTCCTTGCTCATGACGACGTAGGTGCCGCCCCGGGTCACCCGTCCCGGGTCGGACTCGAGCCCGAACGAGGTCGGGAAGTCGAACACCAATTTGCCGTCCCGGTAGACCTTCAGCCGGTGCGTCTTGATGTCGCCCTTGGTGATCTCCGACCGGCCGATGGTGAACGAGGACTGAACGTCCTCCTGGCCGTAGAGGCCGTTGCCGTAGCTGACCCCGTACAGGTTGGCGATCACGGTGACCTTGGTGCCGGGCGCCCAGTAGCTCTTCGGACGCCAGTCCAGACCCCAGCCGTCGTCGTGCTGGATCCAGGCGAAACCGCCCTCGGTCTTGGGCACGGTGGTGACGGTGATGGCCTGCTCGATGTTCTGCCGGCCAGTGGTGTCGTCGATGTCGGTGCCCAGGCTGATCAGGATGGGCGCTGCAATGCCGACGATGCGGCCTGATCTCGGCGAGATGCTGGCGCTGATCAGTCCGTCCGGGCTGATGGTCTGGTAGCTGCCGTTAATGGCGGTGGCCTTGCCGTTGTTGCCGACCGCCCGGCCGCTCAGCTGGTAGGACGCGTCGTAGCCGAGCGGCTCGGTCAGCGTCCAGGTGGTGCGCTGCGCGTTGAGCGACCCCTTGACCGCTTCGCCGTCGGCATTGATCAGCTCGACGCCGTCGAGCGTGCCGTGGGCCGCTTTCACCACGATCGGCGTCCGCGGTGAGACGGTGGTGTTGCCCGGCTGCGGGCTGATGGTGACGGTGGCCGGGAGCGCCGGCGGCTTGCTGGTGGTGGCCGGTGTCAGCGTGGCCGGGGTCTTCACGGGGGCCGGCGTGGCCTTCGGTTCGCTGGTGGAGGTGGCGCCGGTGGATGCGGGCGTGGACGTCGAGGCGGGGCTCACCAGGGGCACCGTCACCTGCGTGCCGGTCGCCGGCGTGCTCACCGCCATCATCGGCACGCTGCTCATCTGGCC
>CAXSEW010000156.1:0-8548 GCA_964236185.1 uncultured Nakamurella sp.
TCGACCCGGAGGACGGCCGGCTGCCGCTACTGGCTGCGAGTATCTGGGGGGCCGGCCGGATCGGGCAGGTGATCAGCCTACGGGCCCGGGTGAACACCAGCTTCGTCACCGCCGACCACTCGGGCAGAACGGCGTTGATCGCCAATCGTTCGGCGATCGGCCCGTGGGAGCAGTTCGACCTGGTGGACCGCGGCGCCGGCAACGTGGCCCTGCGGTCACATGCCAACGGCCTGTATGTCTGCGCCGAGGCCCGTCGTGGCCAGCCGCTGATCGCCAACCGGACTGCGGTCGGCCCCTGGGAGACATTTGCCCTGGTGCAGAACGCCGATGGCAGCTCTTCGCTGCGGGCGCTGGCGAACGGACGCTTCGTGACTGCCGAGAGTGGCGGCGCCGACGCGTTGATCGCCAATCGGCCGGCCGTAGGGCCGTGGGAGAAGTTCGATCTGATCGGTCCCTGAGAACCGGTCCGCCCGCAGTTGGTGCGGCGTCAGTGGGTGCGCAGCAGAAGGTCGCCGCCGCCCCACTGTCGTGCCATCACCACGTGGGAACCACGAGCGCGGCTATGGTGGAGGTAGCTCCTGGTGATGCCCTGCCTACGCCGTGATCGCATCGCTCGATACTCGTCTTCTCATAGACGCCGGCACCGTGCGGTCGAGCTGAAGAGGTAGCTATGGATTCGGCGGATACCGGGCCCGAGCCGACACCGGCCCTGCTGCGGAGCCTCGCCGCGAACCCACCGATCATGGCCGATCTCATCGGAGCGCTGCACCGCCGCGTCCGCGATGCGCCCAGCCTGGTCGACCTGATGGGCCGGGCCGCTCGAGAAGCTGTCCGACTGCTGCCCGGCGTGCACTGGGCGGGTGTGACCGCCCAGTTCGGTGGCCGGCCGTTCACCGGCACCAGTACCGATCCGCGGGTGCTGGTGGTGGACGAGAGTCAGTACTCGACGGACGACGGTCCGTGCCTCCGGGCGATGCGGACAGACACACCGGTGAGCATGACGGTCGCTGAGGTGACGGCCACCTGGCCGGTGCTCGGTACCGCCGCGAGCCAGGCCGGGATCCGCTCGTTCCTGGCGGTGCCGTTGCACGTCGACGGAGAGCCGTTCGGCGCATTCAACCTGTACAGCGCCGAGCCCACCGCCGATCTGGTCGATCCGGATGTGCTCGCCGTGCTCACCGAATACCTCGACCGCGGCCTGACCGCCTTTCGGAACCTCGACCTGCAGCCGACCGTGGAGGCTGCGCTGCGGACGGCGGTCGACGGCTGGGTGGTGGTGGAGCAGGCGGTGGTCGTGCTGATGAACGGGCACGGCTTCACCGCGGACTACGCCAGGGACGTGCTGTCCGACCAGGCGCAGGACTGGGGCCGGACCCTCCCCGAACAGGCGGCCGACGTGATCGCGCGGGACTCGCCCTCTGGTGGCGCCCGCCGCTGACCAGTCCGAGCTAGCGTCCGGTCCCGTTCCGGGTGAGCGCGGCGGACACCGCATTCGCCGCCCGCCGACCGGAGACCAGCGCGCCCTGGATCGAGGCGGTGTCACGGTGGTCGCCGGCGACGAACAGGCCGTCGCCCAGCTCCACCGGCCGGCGATGCTGCAGCGGAGGCAGCTGTTCGGGTAGCGCATGGCGGATGTCGTGGCGTACCAGTAGGTCCCAATCGCCCGTCGAGCATCCGTACATCCGGCTCAGGTGCGCTCGGACCTGCGGTTCGTCGGCCTCGTCCCGGTGCAGCGTGGTGGCCTGGACCAGGTGCCGGCCGGCCGGCGCGTAGGACGGCGCGGCGTGCGACATGACGGCGGTGTTGACCACCGGGCCCGCGACGCGGCCGCCGCCCTCGACCAGCAGCAGATTGTCCGACGTCGGTGCGTCCGTAGTCGAGAACCAGTACGTGATCAGACCTTTCATCGTCGGGGCGGTGATGGGCAACAGCTCGCCCGCGGAAGACGGATCGGTGGCGACCACCACCGCCCGAGGACGGAAGGGGCCGGCCGCTGTGTCCGTGTCCACCCGGGGACCGCCGGCTGCGGCGCCGACCGCCGTGACCCGCGTCTGCAGTCGGACCGGAGTCGCCAGCTTCGCTGCCAATTGCTCGGGAATGGCTGCCATGCCGCCGGCCGGCACCCCGGGGATGCCGAGCAGGAAACTGCGGATCAGCAGTTTCCCGAACGTCGCCGAGGTACTGCCGTCTGCTTCGGCCAGTACGCCGGTCAGGAACGGCGCGAGGATCTCGGTCCGCAGCCGGCCGGTGACCCCTGCTCGGTCCAGGGATTGCGCCAGTGAGGTGTCCCCGCTGCGTAGCAGCGACCGCACCCGACCCAACGCCGGCGCGGACCACCGCGCCAGCCGGAGCAGCTCCAGCGGCCGGAAATAGCCGCTGGCGACTGTCCGGATCAGGTATCTCGCCGCACGGATCGGATCACCGACCACTCGGAGCCCGCGCGGACTCGCGACGGCAACGCCGGCGTCGAACGTCCCGAGCTGCAAGGCAGAGCAGTCGAGGAAGCGCCGGACCGCCGGGTAGGCGGGATTGATCAGCTGGAAGCCCCGGTCGCAGCGGTGCCCGTCGATCAAATCGGTGCGGATGCGACCGCCGATGCCGTCGCCGGCCTCGAGCACCTCGACCCGGTAGCCGCGACCGGTCAACGTGACGGCGCAAAGCAGTCCGGCGATGCCGGCACCGACGACCACGACGTCGGGCTGTGGGTCGGGAGCGCTGTCGGGCGGCCGGGGAGTGCGATCGTCCGTCATGAGTCCACTATCCCGGCGCCGGCACAGCCCTACCAGGAGGCCTCGGTGACCTGACCGCCGACGACCGTCGCGGTCAGGTGGACGGGGCCGAACGGACGGACGTAGAGGTCGTACGTACCTTCGGTCAGCGCGCTGTAGACCAGCGAGTGCACGACCGACCCGCTGGGCGTCGGACGGCCGACGACCGCGACATGCGGTGGCGCCGGGACGATGCCGTGGTCGTGGTCGTGGTCGTGCGCGTGGTCGTGCGCATGGTCATGGTCGTGCGCATGGTCGTGATTCGGCGAACCATCGGAGCTGATGATGTCGGGCGACCGGGCGTCGGTCCCGGTGGGGATGATCTCGACCTCCAAGCCGTCCATGTCGGCCGGCGTGCGGACGATCAGCGCTCCGATGTCACCGCCGATGTCGAGGACGACCGACCCGGTTCCGGCATGCGGATTCTCCTCGGTGGGCACTGACAGTCCTCTCCGTGCGGGTGGGTACGACCAAGCGTGGGTACTCACAAAGCTCCGGGCGGGGTGCGGGCTGTAGCAGCCCCGCACCCCGCCCCGATGCGGTAGGTCAGGCCGTCTTCGAGGGAACCGGCGGGGTTTCGGCGTAGCCGTTCGCCGGGCCGGCGATGTACGGGAACGTCGTCGGCAGCGCCTTGTTCGTGTTGGATGTACCGTCCCGCACCAGGTCTCCACCCAGAATGGCGTCCGGCTTGTAGGTCGGGTAGGCCAGCGGGATGGTCAGCCCGGCGATCGCCCGCAGCTCGATGGTGGTCACGTCGTCGATCGGCCGGCGTCCGTTGGGGAAGCCCGCCGCGTCGCCGTACAGCACTCCGAGGTTGTTGACGTTCGCCGGAGCCGTCGGTGCGACCGCCAGGTTGAGCCGCAGCATGTCGGCCTTCACCGGGCCGGTATAGGTGGTGAACGCGCCGCCGAGCAGGGATCCCGGGATACCGGTGAGCAGGATGGCGTTGAGGTCGGCGCGAGGCTGGTTGCTCTTGTTGAACGCATCGAGGTTCGGGAACGCACCGGGGTAGAGCGCCGGCAGCAGGCCGGCCAGTTCGGACTTGTTCACGTACTGCTCGAACTGCGAGTCGGCCGACGGCGGCAGCGAGTTCCACTTGTCCTTGACAGCCATCGGATTGATGACCTCGTTGAACAGCGGGTTGCCGAGTCGGGAGACCTGCACGCTGTCGCCGAACGGCTTGTAGGTACCGGTCGACGAGTCGAACAGCCGGCCCCGCGCGCGGTAGGTGGCCGCCCAGACGCCGACCACCGAGGTGCTCTTCGTCGGATCTGTCGGCGCGACCCCGCCCAGGCCCAGCTCGGTCTTGGGTACCTGAAGTGCGATGGTGTGCACGTTCAGTCCCTGCAGGCCGTTCATGCCCTGCATGACCGGCAACTTGATCAGGTGCGCCTGATTCAGCGGCCGCAGGCCAGCCAGGTCGAAGATGCTGCCCAGGTCGACGAAGAACGGATCCGACCGCTGGCCGGCGAACACCTTTCGGCCGGTGCCCAGCGCCTGGACGGCCGCGGCGCCGAGCTTGCTGTCGTAGTTGGGCGTGCTGCGCAGTCCGACATTGCACGGCGGCACCAACAGGTTGCTGCCGAGCACCGTTCTGGTGGTTGTGCCGTTGCCGCGCACCACCTTGGTGACCGTGTACGTCTGCGGCCGGTTCCAGTTCGGATCGGTGAGCGAGGCGATCGGGCCGACGTTGTACAGGAACGTGTTCGCATTGCGGATCTTGGTGGTGAAACGGAACTCGTAGCTGATGTCCGCCACCGACGTGCCACGGTTCGAGATGTTGATCGTGTAGAGCACGTCATCGGCGAACTCGCTGAAGTTCGGTCCGCCATAGGGGATCTCGAAGGGATTGAAGTTTGCGATCAGGTTGACCTTGGTCGAGTCGGCCTGGTCGACGAATGCGTAGACGTCGGTGTTGTCGGCCGTCGGATCCTTGGAGATCTCCGGGGCTTCGCGGTGTGAAGACATACTCGTCCTTTCTTGGACGGGTCGTGGGGCGCTGCTGGGAAGGTGTCGGTCAGACCGACGACGAAGTGGAATGCATGGCGTGGGCCAGCTTGGCGACGAGTTGGTGATCGGTGATGGTGACCTCGCGGCCCTCGACCATCACCGACACCTCGCCCTTGGCCACGTCGTGCACGTAGGCCACCATCGACCCGGATGCCGCGGCCGGAAGCTCGTGCGCGGGCGTCGCGACGGGGACTGCCTTGGCGCCCTCCGTGCCGGTCACGGCTGCAGCCGGGACGAGGGCGGCGGCGCCGACGGCGGCCGCTCCCACGCCGGCGGTCTTGATGAAGTTTCTGCGGTTGGGGCTGTTCATGGTTCCTCCAGTGGCGGTGGTGCTGCTGTCGGGTGACGGGGTCATCGGGTGCTGCGGATGATGGTCGGGGCGTGCTGGGTGCTCAGGAACTTCTCCGTGGCGGCCAGCAGCTGGGCGGCGGTCGGTGCCGACCGGTGTGCCTGGTTCGAGCTCGGGTCCACGGCCGGCGGGATGGCGGTGATCAGCCCGTCGAGGTCGACGATCATGTCGACGTTGCCGAAGGAGCCGTTGTAGATCGAAATGGTGCCGTCGTCGTTCACCGGCACGACGATCGAACCGGCGGCGTCGTGCTTGGCCTGGAAGTTGACGTTCGACACAGCCGGAACCGTGGTGGTGCCGTCCCAGGTGGTGAAGAAGCCGGCGGCCTGCGGACCGACGGCGGTCACGTTGATCGCCACGGCCTTGATGTAGGACGCGAAGGGCTCACCAGCTGGGAAGATCGGCACCCGCAGGGTAGCCAGCGACGGGACGAAGCCGGTGCTGCTGCCTGACTGGCGGGTGTCGATCACGCGCACGGTGGAGCTGGGGACATAGGACCCATCCACCTCCGGCGTGCCGCCGCCGACGAAGTAGCCGGTGACATCGGCCAGCAGGTCGACCGTCGAGGTGGAGCCGTTGTAGAGCGAGATGGTGCCGTCGGTACCGATCTGTGCCAGGGCGAGGTTTGCCCGGTTCTGTCCGGCTTCGAAGTTGACGGTCGAGACCTCCGGGCGGGGCGTACCCGGGAAGGCCGTGATGAAGCCCTTGCCCGCGCTGCCCACGGCGGTGATGTTGATCGCGACGGCCGAAGCATTCGCCGGCACCGAGCCGCGGCCGGCAATCTTCACCTTGGTGACCGATCGCGGTGCGACCTTGCCCTCGACGGAAGTCCCGAGGCCACTGCGGGTATCCAGCAGGCGGGTGGGCGTGACCGTCTTCAAGGTGCCGGGATTCTCGCCGGTGTTCGACCCACCGGCGAAGAAACCTTGCACGTCGGCCAGCAGATCGACCGTGCCCTTGGACCCGTTGAAGATGCTGACGCGGTTGTTCGGTCCGACCGTGGTGACGACCATGTTCGGCACGTTCTGGCCGAGCTGGAAGTTGACGTTGGAGACGACCGGTCGCGGAGAACCTGTCGGGAACACCGTGGCATAGCCGGGCGCCGTTGGATTGACCACGGTCACTTCGAGCAATACGGCACCGTAGGAGCTGCTGAGGGTGTCGGGTATCGCGAAGTTGACCGTGCTCAGTGGGGCGATCGACGCCTTGGGGGCACCGATCCCGTAGCGGGTGTCCAAGACGCGGGTCGGCGACACCGTGTTGTAGGAACCGGGTGTCACCTCATCAGCGTGCGCTGGACTGACGACGACGAGCGACAGGCTGATGGCAAGCAGGCCGGCTGTAGTAGCGCCGACCATCCTTCGAAGCTTCACGCAGATCCCCTTTGAAGTGGTGTGACGGGCAGCACGATCACGACACCGATTCGCTGTCCTCCAGCGCTGAGATTGCACGGTAATCTGTGGCATACATCACATATTCAAGAGGGAGTAGGCGGACTAGTGTCCCGCCATCGCGCCCGTGCCGGCCATCACGGATGCCGATCTGGGAGCTGTCCCGGGCCACCGGCGTGAGCGACACGTCATGCTCGTCGCTCGTGTTACCGGGAGCGACCAACTCGGCCGGCGTGAGCGACCAGCTCGGCCGGCGCGGACCGCAATCGGCCGGCCCCCGACATCCTCGAGGTGGTTCTGCCCCGGTTGGTGGAAGCGGCGGGGTGATGGTCAGCGAGTCGATCCGGGACCGCGCCGCAGCCTGCACATCGAACAATCCGACAAGCTCGACAGCACGTCACTGGCCGCGGCGTCGGAGTGATCGGTTCGCTCCGTCACTCATGATCGTGGTGGCTCGAGCCGGCGTGGCCGCCGGCTAGCGACGGCGAGATGTCTGGATCGCTGCCGTCGGCAGTCGGTGGCGAGTCGACATCGCTGTCCCGGGTGGCACTCCCGCCGGGCGGCATGCCGATGCCGGCCGCGCCACGCCACGCCCACCGCTCCGGGCCCTGGTGGGCGCCGTCGCCCGGCGGTCGTTCATCCTCCGCATTGCCAGCAGTGGTCATCGGACCATTCTCCCACCCAGCTCGTTCCCGTGAAGTCCGGTCGGAAAGCGGTTCCCGGATCCAGTACCCGAGATGCATCTGCAGCTGCTGGGCAAGCGCGTCGAAGTCCGGCACCGTCACGGTGAGATTCAGGTGCTCGAGAAGGCCGGTCGCTCCCTGCCCGGCATCGGCCGGCGGAATGCCAGGCACACCACGCGCTTCGAGTTGGTCACGAAGGTGATACCTCGGTCAGAAGGCGACAAAAGTGCAGGCCCTACAGTTCACAGAAATGCACAGGGGCCGGTGCCCTGAGGTCTCGGTGCGTCGAACACCCGGGCCGGCAACCGGTACCGATCCTGGACGTCGAATCGGTACTGCGTACTCACGGCGAATCCACCACGTGAACGGCAGCCTCCTCGGCCGACGCGGCAGCGCCGTCGATGCCGACGTCAGCTCCGGTCAGGTCACCGTCCGGGTCGTCGATGTCCACCAGCCGACCGGATCGTTCCCCGCCAACTTCGGGGCCGCTCTCGTCCAGCACGTCGAGCTCGTCGGCGCCGACGTCCGGCTCTTCCTCGGCGAGCCGTTCGTCGAGCGATTCACCCGCCTCTTCCTCGGCCTCGGTCGGCACGTTGATCTTCGACGGGCGGTCCGGTGGTACATATCCCTCGTCGAGGTTGTCCGCCAGCGCCCGCGGATCGAGTGTCTCGCCGGTATCGAGCTGCTGCGTGACACCGTCGTTCTCGTCGGGCGCGGAACCAGGGAACGATTCGTCGATCTGAGGCAGTTCGTCGGGCAAAGTACTCAACTCCAATAGCTAGAACTGGTATGTCCGGTGGTAGCCACCGATCGTGCGCCACCCTACCGGCGGTACCTCCGGCGCTACCGGTCGATCGGGAGCCGGCCGCGCCGGCCGGGCGTCGCCAAGCCGCCAAGGCCGGTGATGCGCTGGGCCCCGAACAGACGGTCGGCGGTCGATGATCGCGGCGGTACTACCGCTGACAGTCCCGCAGACCACATCGAAGTCGTGACGATCCCACGCCGTTAGAGGGCCAAACGGGCGAAATAGAGCCCGCAACCGTTTGCGCAAGCGCTTTCGCATGCAAGGATCACACTCGTAGTGATCGTCAATTGCTCAAGGAGGAGCCATGCAGGTGTGTTCGATCCCGATCTCGTGCCGGCGGCAGAAGGGTGGAACAACGAGACGCGCCTGACGCCGAAGAGTGGATCCGTGTCATTCCCGGAATCACCCGCCGCCGGCTGCACCCCACTCGGCCGACCGGCCTACGCCTCGTCGGCGTTTCGCGGGCCCCATCCAGTGCATTGAGACGGCGATCACATAAGTCGGCTGGGCTCAGCGACTCGCGGCCCCGTCGGTATTCGCCG
>CAXSEW010000157.1:0-3337 GCA_964236185.1 uncultured Nakamurella sp.
AAGATGGGCGAGCACCTGGTGCAGCCGGGCGCCGTCGCCGGTCACCGTGACCGGTTCGTCGGGAAGGTCCAGCTGCCACTTGTGGTCGGCGCCGGCAACCCGCGCATCGGACACCCGATCCACCACCAGCATGGTCAGGTCGACCTCCTCGCGGGCCAGCGGTCGGCCGGAGTCCAAGCGCGCCAACAGCAACAGGTCATCGACCAGCGTCGTCATCCGCGCTGATTCTGATTCCACCCGCCGCAGCGCATGGGTCACCGCACCGGGTTCGTGCTCGCTGCGACGGGCGAGCTCGGCGTAGCCACGGATCGCCGCCAGCGGCGTGCGCAGCTCGTGGGAGGCGTCGGCGACGAACTGCCGCACGCGTGTTTCCGACTCCTGCCGGGCGGTCAGCGCACCGGACACGTGGCCCAGCATTTGATTGATAGCGGCGCCCACCGAACCGATCTCGGTCCTGGCGTCGGTGTCCTTCACCGGTACCCGGACCCCGAGGTCCACCTCGCCGCGGTCCAGCGGCAGGGTGGCGACCTGCCGGGCGGTGGCGGCCACGCGTTCCAGCGGCCGGACGGAGCGGCGCACGATCAAGAAGATGACCAGCGCGCCGAGCATGATCGCGCCGCCGGCGACGAGGATCAGGATGACGGCCAACTGTCTCTGGGTGTCCGCCACATCACCCAGGGAGGCGCCGGTGATCTGTACCTGACCGATCGTGTTGGTTACTCTCGCCACAACTCGGAACGAGCCATAGGTGGAAACGGTCAGCGTCTGGATTTTGCTTCCGGTCGTGACCGCTGTCAACGCCGCACCCTCGGCCTCGGTCAGAACATGGCAGTCGTTCGGGCCTGTCCGGTAGGCGCCTTCGACGAATTTTCCATCCTCGAACAGTGCGAAGAGCGCCCCGTCAGGCAATGCACCGAAGTTCTCACCAGTGCTGCACTTGTAGATGCCCGACAAGTCGCGGATATTAGGAAGCGCGGGCGGGGGCAGCGATCCCGTCGTCGGCGCCGCACCGCCGAAATTGCCGTCGAGCGCGCGGTCGCCGCGAGGCTGGTACTGAGTTTGCAGCCTTTGATCGACTTGGCGCACGAGATAGTTGCTGAGGAATACTTCGGTGACGACGCCGATCACGACGCTCAGAATGATGATGAGCCCGACGATGCTGGCGATGAGTTTGGTCCGCAGCGTGATAGCGCGTTTCGGCCGCGCTGTCGGACTGCCGATCGCTGGCGTCGGCACTGATGAAGACAAGGCGGTCAGCTCACCGGCTTGAGGACGTACCCGAAGCCGCGCATGGTATGGATCATCGGCTCACGGCCGGAATCGATCTTCTTGCGCAGGTAGGAGATGTACAGCTCGACGATGTTGGCCTGTCCGCCGAAGTCGTAGTTCCAGACCCGGTCCAGGATCTGGGCCTTGGACAGCACCCGCTTGGCGTTGCGCATGAGGAAGCGGAGCAGCTCGAATTCCGTTGCGGTGAGCGGAATCAGGTCGTTACCGCGGTGGACCTCGCGGGAATCCTCGTCGAGTGTCAGGTCACCGACGCTCAGCAGCGAGGAATCCGCTGTCAGTGCCGTATGCGAGCGACGGAGCAGGGCGCGCAACCGCAGCACCAGCTCCTCGATGGAGAACGGCTTGGTGACGTAATCGTCGCCACCGGCGGTCAACCCGGCGATCCGGTCCTCGATGGCGTCGCGTGCGGTCAGGAACAGCACCGGCGTCCGGTCGGACTCGGTCCGCAGTCGGCGCAGCACCTCGAGCCCGTCCATGTCCGGCAGCATGACATCAAGGACGACCAGGTCGGGCCGCATGTCGCGGGCCGCCGCGATGGCTGACGCTCCGTCGCCCGCCGTCCGCACGTCCCACCCTTCGTAGCGCAGGGCCAGCCCGAGCAGCTCGGACAGCGTCTGCTCGTCGTCGACGACGAGCACCTTGATCGGCCGGCCCTCCGGCCCGCGCAGGGATTCCCGGCCGGTGTCGTTGCGCGGGGTGAAGGTGGCGAAAGGAGAACTGGTCATGACCTGATCCTGGGTGATCGCTGTGTGGCCAAGCTATCCCTTTCCTGTGCCGATGCTGTGCGTTCTCATCATCGTCCATCCACATCACATTGTCGGTCGCCGCACAGCTGCGGAACAGTCGCAGGCCGGATTGTTGGCGTCAGTTCTTCCGACAGTTCTTGTTCTGCTTGTTCCGATTCTTGATAGCCAGGAGGCACCATGCCCGACGAGCCGTATTCCTTCGGCCCCACCGACCCGGACCCGCGCGCCCTACCGATCGGCAGGTCGGGTGCGGATGAGGGCACCGACGCCCGTGCCTGGGGTTCGGTGCCGGATGACCAGCGACCGGCCGCGCTTCCGCCTGCCGGCGCGCCGTACAGTTCCGCGCCAGCCCCCTGGGGTGCCAAGCCTCCGGTGGAGGGACGCAGGCGGATGTCAACCATGGCGAAAGGCCTGACCGCAGCAGGGGTTGCGGCGATCATCGCCGTTGGCGGCACGGTCGCGGTGACGTCGGCGAACGCCGACAACACCGCCGCGGCCGCACCCGCTGCCGGGCAACCGATCGGTGGCGAGGGATCCGGATCGTCGGGCTCCACCGGCACCGGCACCGGCACCGGCACCGGCACCGGTCGCACCGGTGGAACCAGGGGGAGCGGTGGGTTCGGTGGCGCAATGGCCTCCAGGTCGCTGGTCGCCGGTGCACTGCACGGTGAGTTCGTGGTGGCCGACGGCACCGGAACGGTGACCGAACGCCTGCAGACCGGCGCGATTACCAACATCAGTGCCACCAGCATCGCTCTCAAGAGCACCGACGACTTCACCGCCACCTACGCCATCCCGTCCGGCACCGACGTGAGCCCGCTGGCAACCGGCACAACCGTGACGGTCATCGCCACGGTGAACGGCAGCACGGCGACCGTGGTGTCGGTCAGTACCTCAGGGCAGGGCGGCACGAGCGGTGGCGGAACCGGTGGATTCACCCCTCCGGACGGCGCGGTGCCCGGCGGCGCGGGTAGCGGCAGCTCCGGCAGCGGCACCGGCTCAGGGGGTACCGGCACCGGGGGTACCGGCACCGGGGGTACCGGCACGGGCACGGATGGAGCGGGTACCGGCGGGGCCGGCACGAGCGGTACCGACGGCACGAGCGGCACAGGGACCGCTGGTGAGGACTCGGGCGTCTGACGGGTGGGCGCGTCTACCGCCCCGCCGCCCGTCGTCGCCGCCCAACACCTCGTCGCTCCACGCTGCATCTGCTCGACGGCGTCGAGGAGATGCGGGGTGGTCACTAAAGGTGCGGCGTGGAGCGAGAAGGTGCGGCGTGGAGCGAGAAGGTGCGGCGTGGA
>CAXSEW010000157.1:3437-8528 GCA_964236185.1 uncultured Nakamurella sp.
GCGGCGTGGAGCGAGAAGGTGCGGCGTGGAGCGAGAAGGTGCGGCGTGGAGCGAGGAGGTGCGGCGTGACCGGAGCTCCAGCCCAGTGGGCGAAGGTTCGAGCGCCAAGCCCCGGATATCTGCTGCCCTGGAATCCGCTGCCCCGGACGCCGAACGGCCCGGGCGCCGCGCGCACGGCTTGACTCGCGATCGAGCGCGAAACCCGCTTGAAACAGTAGGCGTGGGATGCTCGTCCGATCAGCGGAGATTCCGGCACGGATGACGACGCACGCCGCGTCCCGGGGTCGGCAGCAACGATGGAGGAGCCGATGAAGCCCCTGAGCAACCTCGCCGTCCGTCCTGTCAGGGATCTTCCATGTGCGGCCTGAGCGGGGAGATCCGGTTCGACGGATCCGCCGCTGATGTGGACGCGGTCAGCCGGATGTCCTGCACGATGGCGTGCCGGGGCCCGAACGGGCAAGGGGTGTGGCAGTACGGGCGGGTGGCGCTGGCGCATCGTCGGCTATCGATCATCGATCTGTCCGATGCCGGTGGCCAGCCACTGGTCGATTCCGAGCTCGGCCTGACCATCGTGTTCAACGGGTGCGTCTACAACTACCAGCAGCTGCGCGACGAGCTGGTCGGCCACGGCTACCGCTTCTTCTCCACCTCCGACACCGAGGTGGTACTCAAGGCCTATCACCGCTGGGGCACCGCCTGCGTCGACCACTTCCTCGGCATGTTCGCGTTCGTGATCGTCGAACGGGACAGCGGGCGCACCATCCTCGGCCGGGACCGGCTCGGGATCAAGCCGCTGTACCTGTCCCAGGTCGGGGCCCGGTTGCGGTTCGCCTCGACGCTGCCGGCACTGCTCGCCGGCGGCGATGTCGACACCACCATCGACACCGTCGCCCTCCACCACTACATGACCTTCCACGCCGTCGTGCCGCCGCCGCTGACCATCCTGCGGGGCGTCCGGAAGCTGCCGCCGGCCACGGTGCGGGTGATCGAGAGCGATGGCCGCAGCCGCGACATCACCTACTGGAACCCGTTGCACTCCAGGGCCGAGCAGTACGCCGACCTGTCGAGCGGGGACTGGGAGGACCTGGTGCTGACCACCCTGCGGACGGCGGTCCAGCGCCGGATGGTGGCCGACGTACCGGTCGGCGTGCTGCTCTCCGGTGGCATCGATTCCAGCGTCATCGTGGCCCTGCTCTCGGACGAGGGCCAGCAGGGCCTGGCGACGTTCAGCATCGGTTTCGAGGCGGTGGGTGACAAGGAGGGTGATGAATTCGAGTTCTCCGACATCATCGCCAAGGAATTCTCCACCGACCACCACCAATTGCTGATGCCTTCGGCGGAGGTGCTCAGCGGGCTTGACGGTGCCATCGGCGCGATGAGCGAGCCGATGGTCAGTCACGACTGCATCGCCTTCTACCTACTGTCCCAACAGGTATCGCAGCACGTCAAGGTCGTGCAGTCGGGGCAGGGTGCGGACGAGATCCTGGCCGGGTACGACTGGTATCCGCCGTTGGCCGGGGTGCCCGACGACGACGTGGAGGCTGCGCTGGCGGTGTATTCGTCTCGCTTCTTCGACCGCACCCACGCGGAACTCGCGAACATCCTGCAGCCGCAGTGGATGAGCGATCAGGATGCCAGCCGGTCGCTGGCCCGCGAGCATTTCGCCCGCGCCGGTGCCGATACCGCGCTCGACCGGGCGCTGCGGCTCGACTCGCAGGTGATGCTGGTCGACGACCCGGTCAAGCGGGTCGACAACATGACCATGGCCTGGGGTCTCGAGGCCCGGACACCGTTTCTGGACCACGAGTTCGTGGAGCTCGCCGCCGCCGTACCGCCTGACCTCAAGCTGGCTCACGGCGGGAAGGGCGTGCTCAAGGAGGCGTCCCGAAAGGTGTTGCCGGCGGCCGTGATCGACCGCAAGAAGGGTCATTTCCCGGTACCGGCGATCATCAACCTGGAAGGTCGGTACCTGGCCAGGGTGCGCGACGCGCTGCTGGCGCCGGAGGCCGCCGAGCGAGGTCTGTTCCGCGGCGACTACGTCGAGAAACTCCTTGCCGACCCCAATACGTACCGGACCAACCTCGGGTCGAACCAGCTCTGGCAGCTCGGGTTGCTCGAGATGTGGTTGCAGCAGCATGGAATTCGCTAGTGGCAGCGCGGTGACCCAGGGCCGGTCGAGCCCGCGCTACCTCACGTCCGGCCGGCGTCGTCCGCCCGCGCACTTCGTGACATCGGTGACGGCGATCGCCACCGTACCCGGCGCCTGGTGTCCCTCGCTCTCACCCGATGGGGCCCGGGTCGCCTACATCACCGACCGGTCGGAAGTCCCCCAGCTCGAGGTCTGTTCGGTGGCGTCCGGCGATACGGCTGCCACCGTGGTCTCCGGCCCGGATCAGGAAACCATCTCGGTGTCGTGGTCGCCCGACGGAGAGTGGTTGAGCTATCTGGTGTCTCCGGCCGGATCGATTCGCGCCGAATTGCACGTGGTCCGACCGGACGGCACCGACCGGCGGCGGTTGGCGGGCGGCGGGTCCCTGGAAACGGTGTTCGCCGGTCTGTGGGCGGTGCAACGCGATCGCTATGTCTTCAGCATTGCCGACGGCGTTTCGCCGCACGCCGGCGTCTGGATCGCCGACGTCGCGACCGGCGATCTGCGACCGGTACCGGCGTCGATCGGCATCGGCTTCTGCGTGGTCACCTCGATCAGCGCCGACGGCTCCCGGCTGGTGGTGCGGTGCGGCCCGCGGAACCAGCGTCGGCTGCTGCTGCTTGACACCACTGCCAACACTGCGCCGATCCCGTTGCTGTCGAAGGACGTTCCGCGCGGCGGTGACACCGGTGAGGACGGTCGTTTCGTCCCGGGCAACGGCGCCGTGTATTTGCGCACGTCGGCCGGCCGCGATCGGATGGCGCTGTGCAGCGTACCGCTCGGCAGCGACGGTCGGCCGGGCGAGATGACCGTGCTGGCCGCTCGGCCGGACGCCGATCTGGAGTTCTACGCCGTGCGGTCCGATGGTCGGTCCGCGGTGCTGGTCTGGAACGTCGAGGGTGAGAGTCGCCTGCAGATCGGCGATCTCGTTACCGGGGAAACGATCGACGTGCCGCTGCCGCAACCGGTGCTCCCAGGCTGGACGCTCGGCCGCGACGGCAACACGATGATCGCGGAACTCACCGGTCCGACGCGGCCCCGGTGCCTGGTAGAACTGCAACTGCCGCCGGTGGGGCAACGGGTGCTGCGCGGTGTTCCCACCGTTCGACTCACCCATCGACTGCTGGACGGTCCGCCCGCCGCCGGCGTCCTGCCGGATTCGGTGGTCGAGCCCACGCTGCACCGCTACGCCTCGCAGGACGGCATGCCGCTGTCGGGCTGGCTGTACCGGCCGCAGACCGCCCACGGCCCTTCGCCGACCGTGGTGTCCTTCCACGGCGGCCCGGAAAGCCAGGAACGGCCTGCGTTCTCGCTGCTGACACAGTCGCTGGTGGCAGCCGGTATCACGGTGTTCGCGCCGAATGTCCGCGGCTCCAGCGGTTATGGCGCGGCTTTCATGGCTGCCGATGATGGTGCCGCCCGACCGGACTCCTTCCAGGACGTGCCGGCCACTACTGCCTACCTGGTCGACGCCGGACTCGCTGCTCCCGGCCGGCTCGGTGTGCAAGGTTGGTCCTACGGCGGCTATCTCGCCCTGACCGCGCTGGCCCAATGGCCCACCCTGTTCGCCGCCGGCACCACCCATGCCGGGATGTCGGATCTGCTGTCGTTCTTCGCCGAGACCGAGCGCTGGATGGCGGCGGCCTCGGTGACCGAATACGGTGACCCGGTGTTGGAGGCCGATCTGCTGCGTGCGCTGTCGCCGCTGACACATCTGTCGCAGGTCCGGTCGCCGACGCTGCTGGTGCATGGCGATCGGGACACCAACGTCCCGGTGAACGAATCGATCCGGGCCCATGCGGCCCTGCATGCCTCGGGCGTACCGACCGAACTGCTGCTGCTGCCCGGCGAGGGACACACCATCGTCGGCGCGTCCCGTCGGGCCGAATTGGCGCTGGCCGTCTGCGGCTGGTTCGTCCGCTGGCTGGTGCCGGAGTGACCGGCGAGGCAGCGGTCGAGACGGAGTTGCTGTCCGACTACGGGCAACCGCCCCTGGACGAGGCGATCGATTCGTCCGGAGCGGTGCGGGAGCCCTACCGCCGCGTGCTGTCGGCACTGGGCGCGCTGGGGTCGGCCGGTATCGAGTCACGGCTGGTGGACATGCAGGCGGCCCGGACCGCCGAGGGCATCGTCTTCACCGCGCACGTCGACGGTCGCCTGCAGGAGCAGGTCTTCCCGCTCGATCCGGTGCCCCGGCTGATCGGCGCCGACACCTGGCAGACCCTGGAAGCCGGAGCGGCGCAACGGGCTCGGGCATTGAACGCCTTTCTGGCCGATGTCTACGCCGGCGACCCTGGCGACCCAGCGGCAGCGGATCGGCGCCCGTCGATCGTCGCCGACGGGGTGATCCCGGCTGCGCTCATCACCCAGGTCCCCGGCTACCAACCGGCGGCGGCGGGTCTGATGCCGGGAGGTTCGCCGCGGGCGACCGTCTACGGCCTGGATCTGTTGACCGACCAGAACGGCCGGTGGGTCGTGCTGGAGGACAACCTGCAGGTGCCGTCCGGACTCGGGTACGCGCTGGCCAATCGGCGGAGCGCCGCTGCGGCGTTCCCCGAGCTTCACCTGCGGGCCGGGGCGCTGCGATCACCGGAGTCCGCCGGCCGGCTGTTGCACCAGGCGCTCGTCGACGCGGCCCCGCCCCGCTGCGAACGGTCCACGCCGCAGGTGGTGGTGCTGTCGGACGGGTCGGCCAACTCGGCCTGGTTCGAGCACCGCACGCTGGCGCATGAGATGGGCGTGCCGGTCGTGCATCCGGACGCGCTGCAGGCCAACGGGTCTCGGGTCAGCGCAACGGTGGACGGCGAGCAGCTCGACATCGACGTGGTCTACCGCCGGCTCGGCAACGACGAATTGCTCGGCGACACCCTGGCCGGCACCCTGCTGCGGACCGCCGCCACCGCCGGCACGGTCACCATCGCCAACACCCCCGGCAACGGTGT
>CAXSEW010000158.1:0-8473 GCA_964236185.1 uncultured Nakamurella sp.
GCTCTGTATCTGTCGGCGGGCTACGTGCCCCGCTTCGATGTCACTGCCTACCTCGGTGACACCGGCCCACTGGCGTTCGGCAAAGAATTGGTGCCCGGGGCCGGGCTGGTCGACTGGGTCGAGCCGCCGGCGGGCGAGCCTGACCACCCGGTCGCCCGTTGATTGGCCAGTCGATCGAGCGGGGCGACGGCGGTGCTGCAGGAAGGGTCAGAATCGCAGGCTGCGTTCCTGGCGTTGGAGTTGCTGGCGTTGCATCTCGAGCCCACTGGCCTCATCGGACCAGGTTTCGAGGGCGCCGCACCTGTGCAGCGGCCCTTCCCCGGTCGGGGATGACGGATCGCAAGCATGGATGCGTGCCTGAGGCGCTGACTCGCAACTGAGCATGCGGATCTTCGTTCGGCCCAGCTGGCATGACCGCGGGACCCGACGATGCAAGTCGAGGGGGCAGCGGAGTTATAGGTGGTGAACGCCCACACAAGCCGTGGGTGCGCCAGGAGGCGGATTGGGGTCAGTGGGTGACATTCGAAGAGTTCTTGGATGAGCAGTTGGAGCCGCTGCGGCGCTACAGCCGACTGCTCACTGGGGATCGGGAGACCGCGCACGATGTGTTGGCCGACGCGCTCGTCAAAGCTCACTTGCGGTGGTCGCGCATCGAGCCGCTTGAGTATCGGGCGGCCTACGTACGGTCGATGGTGACCAACGGCTACCTATCGGGGAAACATCGCTGGGCAGCACGGTTCATTCGGCTGACCGCCTCCGGTGACATACCCGATAGCTCGGTGCCGGCCTCACAATCTGCCGTGGACGACCGTGACTTGCTAGATCGATTGCTTCGCGCTCTCCCGCGGCAGCAACGCGCGGCTATCGTGCTGCGCTACTACCTGGACGCATCGGATCAGCAGATCGCGGACGAACTCAATTGCACGCTCGGCGCCGTCCGCTCCTACGTATCGCGCGGGGTCGCTACCTTGCGGGCGCGAAGAACTGCCGACGTTGACTCCCCCCTCCCGCTTCTTGGCTCGAATGCGATGCGCGACAACATGATCGGAGATCCCACATGACCAACGAACACACCGGTATGCCCAGCTTCCATGAACTTGACCGTGTCGCCGATGACGCACCGCGACGAGAGGAACTTCTAGCCACGGTCCGCGCTCGCTACGGCCGGAGCGTGACCCGACGCAGGTATTGCGCCCTCGGCTCTGTTGCGGCCGCCGTGCTCCTGGTCACCGGGACCGCCGCCGCCCTCTCGCCGACCCACTCGGCGGCTCCCGGCGAACCGCAGGTGGTCGCAGCCATCCCGAATGGCAACGCAGCTACCTCTGCCGCTGCAGCCTCGACCACACGCGCCAGTAGTAGCAGCGTCACCAGCACCAGAGTGAAGAGTCAAAAGGCACTGACCACCACCACCACTGCCGCTGCCGGCCCGGCCCGCGCCAGTACACCCGGTTTGGGAAAGCAGGCAGCGCTACCGGGAGTCACAGTCGTGGACGCCATCACTCTGACGGGTCCGGGACGCACCAGCTGGGACCTGCGTGCTGACGTTGAGTACGTCTTCGCGGCCGGACCTAACGGTACTGACGGGAAAGAAGGGGAAGTGGCTGTTTTCGCACCGTCGGCCGGCTTCACGGATGCCCGGGTGCAGGGACACCAGCAGCAAACCGTCGACGGTCGCCCAGCGTGGTTCGGCCCGGTCAGCACCTGGCCGACGAACGGCCGGGCCGACCCGCATTCGGGTAAGCAGGACGCCGCCAACCCGTCATTGACATGGCAGTTGCCCGACGGGTGGTGGGTGGTGCTGCAATCCTCGGCTGCGTCGCCGACAGACCCCACTCCACTGCTGCACCTGGCCAGCACGCTGCACATCACCAGCAAAACAACACCGAGCCGGGTGCCGTTGCGGCTGGGCTATGTCCCCTCCGGTTTCGCTACGGACAACACGGCCTCCAACTGGTTCGAAGCCGGAAAATCCCCACAGCTGCTCCAAAGCGGACTCACCATCGCGCGCGGCGCGGCGCATATCTTGGTCACGGTCAGCATGCCCGCGGTCGCTCCGTCGGATCCTGGTACCGCCGACGAGGTCTTGAGGCAGCGAACGGTGCATGGCTACGTGGTGAGCGCTTCTGGCACCGGCGGGGTCAGCCCGGCCGAAGTGCAGAAAATACTCGATGGCGTGCAGGTGGCCGATGACCCCAGCCAAGAGAGCAGCGGCTGGCCGACTATCGGACACGTGAAAGCCCGGTCCTGACGAGTTCCGGACGCCGAGAGGCCCCCTGGCCACGGCGGCCGCAGCTGACGAGGCAGCCTCATCTTGACGGCGCCATCAGCCACCGTGGGTGTTGCCGCTGTGGTCGGCTTGCGGACGGTCTCCACGACCCTCAGCACCTCGTCGGCAACATTGCCCCCGGCCAAGGCTTTCTCGTGGTCGACCATCGATTCAGTATGCAATCGCCGCGCAAGAGGACGGTCGCTCTATCTCGCTCCGAATATGTCAGCACCTGTAGCGGCCGGATCAGCCAGCAATCAGCCGTGGCGGGTTTGTCTGATCGCTCCAGCTCAGATCCGGAGATGGTCGGGTGCGGGCGCCGGGTTACCGTGAGCGCCATGAGCATTCCGTCGCCCGACCAGCCGCAGGTACTCGTTCGTACCGAGGGGCGACTCGGGCACCTGACCCTGAACCGCCCGGAACGGATCAATGCACTCAACATCGCGATGGTCGGCAAGTTGGCCGAAGCGCTGCAGGGGTGGGCGGTGGATGACGCCGTCGACGTCGTGCTCATCGACGGCGCCGGTCCGCGTGGGCTGTGCGCGGGCGGTGACATCCGCGAGGTCTACGAAGGCATCCACGGACGCGCGATTGCTCCCGGAGTGTTCTGGGGCATCGAATACGAGATGAACGCCCTGATCGCACACTATCCGAAGCCGGTCGTCTCGTTCATGGACGGCATCGTCTTCGGTGGTGGCGTGGGCATCTCGGCGCACGCCCAGATCCGGGTGGTCACCGAGCGGTCTCAAGTAGCCATGCCGGAGACGGCGATCGGGCTGTCGCCCGACGTCGGCGCGCTCTATCTGCTGGCCCGCTCACCCGGGCGACTGGGCGTCCATTGCGCGCTCACCGGCGCGCGGCTCGACGGGCCTCAGGCGATCCACGCCGGGCTGGCCGATCATCTGCTGGACTCCGCGGAGCTCCCCGGGCTGGCCCGGGAGCTCCAGTCCGGCAGAGTTCCGGGTTTCCCCGCGGCCTCGACCGGAACGCATTCAGCGTGGATCGATACCTGCTACGCCGGTGACGATCTCGAGACGATCGTGGACCGGCTGGCCGGCGCCGGTGACGCCGCTGCCAACGACGCGGCCGCGACCTTGACCCGGATGTCGCCGACCGCCCTGAAGGTGACGCTGGAAGCGGTGCGGCGCGCTGAAAGGATGACCGTCGACGAGGTACTCGAGCAGGACCTGCGGGTGGGCAGCCACTTCCTGTCCTCGCATGATTTCCCGGAGGGTATTCGCGCACAGATCATCGACAAGGACCGGAATCCGCGTTGGTCCCCGGCCCGGCTCGACGAGGTGGGCCGCGACGATGTGCTGTCCTACTTCGAGCCGATCAGCTGAGGAGGCGACCGTGACCGGTCCGGACTGGGACGGCGCGCGTTACGCGCAGCTGAATGCGTTGCAGCGCTGGGTCGCCGGGCGGTCCCTGTCGGCCGTGACGCTGCGCGGCGATGAGCGGGTGCTGGACGTCGGGTGCGGCGACGGCTTGATCACCGCCGAGCTGGCCGACCGTCTCCCGACCGGACGTGCGGTAGGAATAGACCCTTCTCCACGGATGATCGAGGTCGCCCGTCACCGGGTTGTCCGGGACGGGAAGCTCACCTTCGGGGTGGACTCGGTGCAGCGCATGGCGTTCGCCAGTGAATTCGACCTGTTGGTGTCGTTCAACGCGCTGCACTGGGTCGCCGAGCACGAGCTGGCGCTGCAGCGGATCCGAGCGGCTCTGGTGCCCGGTGGCGCCGCATTGCTGCAACTGGTTTGCGCCGGACCGCGGGAGAGCGTCGAGCAGAGCGCGATGGCGGTCGCCGGGCAGCCGCGGTGGGCCCCCTTCTTCGACGGCTTCGCGGCCCCATTCCACCACCCGTTGCCCGCGGTCTTCACCGCGCAGGCCGCCGCTGCCGGGCTGATCGAGCAACAGCTGGACGTTCACGACCTGGTGTGGGACTTCGGATCTCGACCGGCATTCCTCGACTGGTGCCGGGTCGGCTTCTCGGACTGGCTCAGCCGGTTACCGGACGACGACGCCCGGACCGAGTTCCTCGACGAAGTGGGCAATCGGTACGCGGCGGTGTCCGGGTCGCCGCAGCTGTTCCGCTTCCTGCAGCTGACGGCGTCGTTCCGCGCAGAATGAAAAACTGCACAGGGCCCGCACCTGGAAAAGGATGCGGGCCCTGTGTTGGAGTCGTTCGGGTGGATCAGCCGGCGAGGCGGCCGATCTCGGACGAACCCGGCCGCACCGCGGTCGTGGTTGCCGAGATGCCGGCCAGCTTCATGAGTTTGCGCACGTCCTCGGCCTGCTCCGGGAGCATGACGGTGATGACGGTGCCGCCCGCACCGGCTCTGGCCGTACGGCCGGAGCGGTGCAGGTACGCCTTGTGCTCGGTCGGCGGGTCGAGGTGCACGACCAGCTCGACGTCGTCCACGTGGATGCCACGAGCCGCGATGTCGGTGGCCACCAGCACCTTTGCGCTGCCGGTGGAGAACGCGGCGAGGTTACGCTCACGCGCGTTCTGCGACAGGTTGCCGTGCAGGTCGACCGCCGGGATGCCGTTCTTGCTCAGTGCGGCCGCCCACTTCTTGGCGCCGAACTTGGTGCGGGTGAACAGCATCCGTCGCCCGCCGCCGATGGCCAGCTGGCGGATGACCTCGTTGCGGTCGTCCTTGCTGACCGCGAACACGTGGTGCGTCATGGTCTCGATGTGGGACGTCGCGTCGTCCACGGCGTGCACGGCAGGGTCGTGCAGGAAATCATTGACCAGCACGGAGATGCCGTTGTCCAGGGTGGCGGAGAACAACAGGCGCTGACCGCCCTGCCTGGTGGCGCGCAGCAGCCGGCGCACACCGGGCAGGAAGCCGAGATCTGCCATGTGGTCGGCCTCGTCGAGCACGGTGACCTCGACGTCGGCGAGGTTGCAGACGCCCTGCTTGATCAGGTCCTCCAGTCGTCCCGGGCACGCGACGACGATGTCGACGCCGGCCCGCAGGGCGCTGATCTGCGGGCCGAAGCCCACCCCGCCGAAGATGGTGACCATCTTCAGACCCGATGAGGCGGCCAGGGGTTCGATGGTGCGAGCAACCTGCAGAGCAAGCTCACGAGTGGGCAGCAGCACCAGACCGCGGGGGCGGTGCGGGGTGCGGCGGCCACCGGTCAGCCTGGTCACCAGCGGCACGGCGAAGGCGATGGTCTTGCCCGAACCGGTGCGGCCACGGCCCAATACGTCACGACCGGCCAGCGATTCCGGCAGCGTCGCCGCCTGGATCGGGAACGGCGACAGCGCGCCGAGGGCGGCCAGCGGCTTGATCAACCGTTCCGGCACGCCGAGCTCGGCGAAGCTGACGTCGGCCAGCGGGGCTGCATCGGCGGTGACGGTGGTGGCCGAGGCAAACAGCGAACCGGCGGTCACCGGCTCGGCCGGGCGGGCTACGCGGCCGGCCGGCGCGGCGGCGGGAGCGGTGCGGGCCTGAGCAGCCTGCTCGGCAGCCAATCGGTCGTTGGCTTCGGCCGGCTGCGCAGCGAAGACCACGGCGCTGCGGTCGTCGGCAGCGGTGTTACGGCGGGCACCGCGGCCACGGTCGTTACGGACCGACCGGTCGTTGCGGGCGGGGCGGTCGGTACGGGCCGGTGCGGCGCCACGCGGGGCGTCCGAGCGGGGCGTGCGGTCGCGGGCCGGACGGTTCGCTCCCGCGTCGCGACGGGGCTGGGCGGAGTCGGTGGCGGGGATGCTGTCGGCGAACGCACCTGTGGAGAACATGCCGCCGGTGGTTGCGCCCGCCGGGTAGGAGCCGCTGGAGTAGTAGGTGGTGGAACCGGAGGCGGCCCGGGATCCACCGCCGTTACGGGCACCGCCCGAACGTGCTGCGCCGGAACGGCTCTGGCCGGATCCGCGGCCGCCCGCGGATCCGCCGCGGGTGGTGGAGCGGCCGCGAGCGGAATCCGACGAGGAGCGGGAGGGAGAAGACATGAAGATCGATGCGTCCTTGCTGCGCCCAAGGGGGCACGGTGGCACGCGACCGGTGAAGATGATCTCGATCAACGGCCGCGATGATGGTTGGCCGTAATGCTGGCCAACCCGGCACGAGTGCTCCGGCGGACAAGAGAACGCCCACTTTGGCGTCCGCAGCAACGACCCGAGCGCACCGGTGGTGCGACTCGACAAGATCCAGTCTAGCCGATCGGCAGCCGGATCCCTGCTGGACCGATGAGACGCAGCCCACGCGATCCAACGGGCCTTCAAGTGGCTGCTGTCCATCTGCCCGCTCCTGCCTGACGGCCCGTCTCAGGTCCGCCTCTCCCTGCCGTATTGGAGGTTCCGTCGATGGGCCCCCGGCAACCAATCGGCGCCGTACAGCGCCTCCGGACCGATGCGCGGATCGCGCGGCTCGAGACCGTGGGCGATCGATTCGACGTAGCTCCGGTCGGCGGCGATGCGGGCGGCGATCTCGTCGCCGCGGGCGACTGTGCCATGTCCAGGCACGAGGACGTCGACATCCTTCGTCAGGTGCTCCAGCAGATCGAGCGCTGCCAGATACGTCGAGCACTGATCGACGGCTTCGGTGTCCAGCAAAGGAATCTCGACATCGGAGAGCATGTCCCCGGCCAACAGGACACCGGCATCGGCGAGCAGCACCGCCGCGTGCCCAGGGGCGTGCGCCTGGTGTTCGAACACCCGAATCGCACCATTCCACTGCTCCGCAGCAGCACCGGTCGGTAGCGGGATCACCATTCCCACCGTGTCGAGTGGGGCGCCGGACGCGAACTCCTCGGTCGACGTGCGCATCCTCGGCAGATCGCCTTCGGTCGCCATCACCGCCGTGGCGGTGGCGTACCGGGGCCTGTCGCCCAGTCGCGGATGCCACAGCAGGTGGTCCCAGTGCGGGTGGGTGGCGAATCCCGCGAACACGGGCACGCCGAGTCCATCGACATCGTCGGCCAGCTCGTTCAGATCCGATCCGGTCACGCCGGGATCGACGACGAGCACGCCCGCCCACCCTCGCACCACGATCGCGTTGCTCATGCAGAACTCGCTGCGGCGCACCAGCACACCGTCCGCTAGTTCGGTCAGCACGCGATCACCTGAGCGTTCGAGCCTTCCAGCGGGAAGCTGCGCCAGCCAGCGGCCAGGTCCACCCGGTCGTCCCCGACCCAGGCAAGCGAGCGAACCGGCTCCGCCGCGTCGAGCTCGATCCGAGAGGTCTCGATCAGCGCGCTACTCCTCGGTGAGCACAGCGCCGGCGAACTGCGCGTTGTACAGCCGCGCATACGCGCCGTCGGCAGCCAGCAGCTGTTCGTGGGTGCCCTGCTCGACGATGCGACCCAATTCCATCACCAGGATCAGGTCGGCGTCGCGGATGGTCGAGAGCCGGTGCGCGATCACGAAACTCGTCCGGTCGGTGCGGAGCGCCGCCATCGCGCGCTGCACCAACACCTCGGTGCGGGTGTCGACCGATGACGTCGCCTCGTCGAGGATCAGCAGGGCCGGGTCGGCCAGGAACGCGCGGGCGATGGTCAGCAGCTGCTTTTCGCCGGAGGAGACGTTGCTGCCTTCTTCGTCGATGACCGTGTCGTAGCCGTCGGGCAGGCTGTGCACGAACCGGTCCACGAACGTTGCCTTCGCGGCGGCGAGGATGTCCGCCTCGCTGGCGCCCGGACGGCCATAGGCGATGTTGGCCCTGATGGTGCCGCCGAACAGCCAGGTGTCCTGCAGCACCATGCCGATCCGCGAGCGGAGGTCGCTCCGATTTATCGCGCGGGTGTCCACCCCGTCCAGAGTGATGCGGCCCGAATCGATCTCGTAGAACCGCATGATCAGGTTGACCAGTGTCGTCTTGCCGGCACCGGTCGGCCCGACGATCGCCACCGTCTGACCAGGAGCCGCCACCAGGGAAAGGTCTTCGATCAGCGGAGTGTCGGGCAGGTAGCGGAACGACACGTTCTCGAACTCGACCCTGCCGTGGATCGAGGTCACCGGGGCCACCCGCTCGACCTCGGCGGACTGCTCCCGCTCGTCCAGCAACTCGAAAACCCGTTCCGCGGAGGCGACGCCGGACTGCATGACGTTCGCCATCGAGGCCACCTGGGTGAGCGGCTGGGTGAACTGCCGCGAGTACTGGATGAACGCCTGCACGTCGCCGAGCGTGATTGCGCCGCTGGCCACTCGCAGACCACCCACCACGGCTACCCCGACGTAGGTGAGGTTCCCGATGA
>CAXSEW010000159.1:0-8464 GCA_964236185.1 uncultured Nakamurella sp.
GCACCATGACCAATTCTACCACTAATTAAAGCTTTCAACGGCGCAGGACACTAGCAGGTTGCGGCTGCCGATTCGGCGCGGTTACCGCGACTACGGAACCTCCTCTTGAACTGTTGTAGCAGTAGTACTTGGGTGTGCCACTGCTGTTGGTGGCGACAACGATGTAGCTGGCGCCGGTGTCGGAGGTGTACTTCAGCGAGGTTCCGTTGCTCAAGATGGCGGTTTGGTTGGAGCATGGCGGGAGCGGCGTCGTGGAAGACCAGGTGAAAGGAGTCGCCTGCACCGGGTATACGCCGTCGCTGGTTCGGCAAACCTCCAACACGCTGATGGTGTTGCGCAGGTCGGACTGGGCCACGGAGTCGTTGGCTCCCCTGCGGTAGTTCAGGTACACCGGGACGGCGATAGCGATGAGCACGCCGAGGATGACGACCACGACGAGCAACTCGATCAGGGTGAAGCCGTTGTCGTCTTCCACGGACCTCCGACGCGTTGTGCAGCGCGTGCGGAGCAGGTGTTGCATTGGAATCTCCTGACTCGAGTGGTGGCGGTGACCCGCCAGGAAAGTCTTCGACTCGGTGGAACCAGGGCGACATCTATCGACACGAGAGGTACGACTGGCCCGCTTTGACTGCTGCTTCTGATCATCAGTGCCAGCGTGGAGTATCGGGATGCGATTGAGCTGAGCATTGGCGTGCTTGCAGTCCGATGGGCTGCGGAGCGGGCCGCAGTCGGATAAGTCATCGCCGCGGCGAACACCCTTTCGATACTCGCCCGACGGCAGCATTATCAGGTGGCGCACCGTACAGCCTGCGCAGCCTGGGTGGATGAGCGTCTTTCTGCCGTCTGGACCAGTTGGGCGATTTCGTGGCCGTCGGCCGGGAACGTGCTGATTCCAATTGAGACGGTCAGCGGGTCGGTGCGTTGCTGGGCTGTCGGTGTTGAGAGATCGGCTGCCATTGATGCGCAGAGTTGTTGCGCTTCACGCGGTGCGTTTGCCTGGTCGAGGTCGTTGAGGACGATGATGATGTCGCCGTGGTGGTGGGTGATCAAATCGCGGCGTCGTATCCGGCGCTGCAGTCGGTTGATCGCGGCTTTGAGTATCGCCTGGGCCGCGGGGTGGTCGGCGAAGCGGGGGGTGTCCAGATGCAGGTGGATGATCGCCGCTCCGGTGTTGTTGATGGTGGCTTCGAGCAGGGCAGCTTCGATTAGTTCTAGGAGCCGCGAACGGTCGATCAGACCGGTATCTGGATCGGGGTCAGCTGCGTCGGTGTTGCCGTTGATTCTGTCGACCAGCGGTGACCGGTCGCTGCTGGCTTGGCCGGCTTTTCGCGCTTCTCCGTTATCGTCTGCCTCAACGGTTGCTGGCGGCGCGGTCGGGTGGCTGGGGTTGGGCCGGACCCGTGACATCAGTGATCGGGCGGCTGCTTCCACCGTGTTGCGGTCGTAGGTGAGGGCAAATTCGAAGGACCTTTCGTTGTCTGCGGCTGGGTAACCAAGGTCGCGGGCGATGAGAGCGGCGGCGAAATGCGGTGCCAGGACTGCGATGTCCCATTCGTCGCGGATCGGATCGCCGGGTTGTACGTCGGCGCCGCGAACACCGGGAACCGGCTCGACGTCCAAATCGGCGCCGAGAGCGGCGACGAAACCGACGTGTTCGGCGAGGTCCTGATAGCGACGGGCCGTCGACGGAGTGAAGTGATGGGCATGTTGGAACGTGGAGATCACCACGCAGGTCCGGCCGAGGCGTTTTGCCTCCCGCTCCAAGTGTTTGCTGACCTCGATCAGCAACGCCTTGGTGGATCGCCGCAATGTCACCGACCCCGGCAGGCACTGGAACGGCGACTTTTCGCCCGGCACCGGCTGGAGAGGCGGTAGGCGCAGCGCATGCGAGGACCGGCCGGGCACCGGGCCTTCGGCGGGACGGCCGAACAGCCAGCCCTGCCCGAGGGTGGCGCCCAGTGCGCGCGCCGTGGCGAGATGGTCGACAGTTTCGACGCCCTCGGCCAGGATCACCGCGCCGGTGCGCTCGGCGTGGGCGTTGACGGCGTTCATGATCTGCGCTGCTTTGTGGCCCGGGCGGCCCTGGACCAGTGCCATGTCCAGCTTGATGACGTCGGGCCGCAACAGCGGCATGAAGGCCAACGAGAGGTCGTCCGCGCCCACGTCGTCCAGGGCGATCCGCCAGCCCGCTGCCCGCAACCGCCGCACCGTCGCGAGTAGGTCCGCCGGCCGGACAGCCAGTGCCCGTTCGGTGATCTCCAACATCAGCTGCAGGTCGCCCGGGCCGCTCTGCGCGATGGAGAGCAGGCGTTCCAGCCGGTCCGGGCGCACGACCTCGGGTTCGATGTTGATGAACAGCGTCAACGGGGCGAAGATGCCGCCCGCGATGGCGCCCTGCAGCGCGGCCCGCTGGCACAGCTCGTCCAGATCGGCGAGCCGCCCCGCGGCGGCCGCGGCGGTGAACAGGTGGTCCGGACGCTGCAGGCTGCCGACCGGTCCGCGGGCGAGCGCCTCGTAGGCGACGACGGCCTCGGTGTCCAGGTCGACGATCGGCTGGTAGACGCTGTGGACGTTCTCCGCCGCCAGTATCTCGGCGAGATCGTTCATCCGTCGTCGATGGAATCGTCGTGCCGGCCGCGGCCTGCGGGCGAGGTGACGGCCTGCGCTAGGTACGGCGGATGGGCGCGGTTCTTGCCCGCGGCTTTGGCCGCGTAAAGGGCGGCGTCGGCCAGGGCCAGCAATTCGCTGGATTTCGCCGTCTCCGCACCCGGGACCCAGGTCGCTGCGCCGACGGAAACACTGGCCTGCCAGCCGACGGCTTGTCGGACGACCACGGACCGCACGGTCTCGACGAGACGGTTCGCCATCATGATCGCGCCGTCGGCATCCACGTTCGGCATGACCACAGCAAATTCTTCGCCGCCGTAGCGCGTGAGGACGTCGCCGGCCCGATGCACGCAATTGGTCAGCGCCCGGGCGACGGCAATCAGTGCGGCATCCCCGACGGGGTGCCCGAAGGTGTCGTTGAATCGCTTGAAATCGTCGATGTCGATCATCAGGACGGACAGCGGCTCGAGCGCGCGGGTGCAGCGGCGCCACTCGCTCCGCAGCGCCTGGTCGAACGCGCGACGGTTCGGTACACCGGTGAGCGCGTCGCTCATCACCATGCGGAGCATCTGCTCCTCCATGGCCTTCTCGGCGGTGACATCGAGCAGGAGTCCGACGGCGCGCAACGGCCGGCCCCGTCGATCCCGGGTCAGGATCTTGCCGCGCAGCGACAGGTAACGCCGACCGGGGTCCTGCCCGACCCGCAGGCCTACCTCGGCAGCTCCCGAGGCGGTCAGAGTACGCATCGCCTCCAGCAGTCCGGCGGAGTCCGCCGGGTTCACCGCGCCCGCCAGGTCCGCTGCGGTTCCCGGCAAGTCGCCGGCGGCGACGCCCAGCAGTTCCGCGACCTGCGCCTCCCAGGTGAAGACCCCGCTCTTGACATCCAGGTCCCACAGCGCGGCGACGGTCTGGCCGAGCGCGAGGTCCAGACTCGCCCGGAGGTCGAGCCGCTGTGCGAGCAGCAGGTGGAACTCGGTGGTGTTGCGGCCGGCGGCCCACCAGGTGTCGGTGCCGGGTACCGGCCGGGCGACCCACTGCAGGTGGACGGCTCGCCCGTCGCCCAACAGGAAGCGGTTCTCCATCATCACCTCGGCTTCGCCGCGCTCGAGGGAGGCGATCCCGGCGACGATCTGGGCCAGGTCGTCGGGATGGACGAATTCCAGCAGCGAACGGCCGTTTACCTCGTCGGTGCGTCGGCCTAGCAGCGTGGCGAATGCTTCGTTCACCTCCCGTAGAAAGGAGTCGTGGCCGCCGAGGGAGAACAGTTCGACCTCGGTGTCCCTGGAGCTGATGGGGCCGTGCACGACGGTGTCGGTCCGCCCGGTACTCACCTGGACCGGTTCTTCGCGTACAGCTTCAGCAGCGTCACCGCGACGCCGGCGTTGGTCACCAGGTCCGGGTTGACCAACGGGTACTCGGTGGCCGCGGTGAAGCCGTCAAGTTCCTCGGCGAGATCTTCATCGTCGACGTGCTCGAAGCCCATCGTCCAGTCGGGGAACAGCGGTGCCGCCACCTCCGCGTCCAGCAGCAAGCGGAGGTGGCTGTGCCGCTCGTCGACCCCGATCCTGGAGTAGGTCGTCGCCAGCGCCGCGGGATCTCCTTCCAGGACCTGCAGGAAACTCTGGCTGCTGTACAGCAGCATCCCGCTCAGCCCGGCGGCCTCGTTGTTGCGGCGGGAGATCTCCAGCAGCGTCACCAGCTCCTCAGGAGCAAAGTCGTAGCTCGCCTGGCTGCAATAGATGATTCGCTTCATGAGCACCCCAACGTAGAAATCATCGACCAGAGACCACCCATCGGCATCCATGCACCCGTCAACACCGATAGTAGCTACTCGACTACGCAAAGTTCGCCGTTTGGGACGGTCGGTACCGTGTCCCGGAACGCAACGTCCGCAACGAGTGCATTGTCAGTCAAGATCCCGAGGGAGGAAGGGCAGTCGAGCACTATGACGTCGAACTGGTCATCAATGTCGTCAAGTATTCGGTCTAGCCAAGTCTCCCTGCTCCGCTTGGCGACAAGGCGCGTCTCCACCGAAAACATCTCGTCAGATGTAGGCACCACGGCGAAGCCGGGCGCCCGCTCCATCAGCAGGCCTTGGGCAGGCCTTGGGCATTGCCATCCCACTTCCCCAGCAGAGCATTAGCCAGACTCGTCGCGACCGACGAGTCGGCCATACCCAGGCCTTCAGTAGCCCCCGCCCTGCGGATCAAGATCAACGAGGCAGACACGCTGATTCCGCGCAAGCGCACCTGCCACGTTGCACGCCAGCATCGTCATTCCCACCCCGCGCCCTTCTGGACAACCGGAGGCGTGGTCATCCCGATGCAACCAGATGGCGCGAGCGTGCGCGCGCTGGGCATCCTCCTGACCAGGTGTCGGGCATTCGGCAGGAGGTCGGAGCTGCGGTCCCGTTATTCGGATTGGTTCTCTGTGGACGACACGAAGGTGTGTCCCAGCCAGCATCCAGGAACTCACAGGCGCTGCGGGTCGCGTCGTGACGTTGAGCCCTCAAGTGGCCGCGTACACGCAGGGTGTCGCCGCGCAGGACGAATATCCGTGGCGGAATCCGGCCGGTGGTGTTTCGACACCGCGCGGTGAGTGATCCGCCGACAACACAACCGGCGCGGTGGCCTAACGCCTCCTGGTCGATGCCGCTACCGACGAAGCGTTGGGTGAGTCACCGAGTGCTGGGAGGCGCCGCGTCGCCCGTCGATACTGCCTAGCTGCAGAACGTCAGCCACAATGATCACCCCGCAAATGGGTGATATCGGCTGGTACTATTCGGCAAAAGGGCGGGAGCTGCACAGAAGAGTGGCGAAGCGGGGTGCCTCCGCCAGCCACGGAACGGTTTCAGCGTGAGGACGGTTCGTAGCAGTGGAATTTTCCGAAGACCCACCTCAGGTGCACGGTCCGACCGAGGACGCCGAGCAGGGCCGGTTGCGTGATCAGGCCGGTCGTCAACGGGACGCCGCGGCCGGGTTGCGCGATGACCGCGCCGCCCGCCGCGATCAGGCGGCTGATGAACGCGACCACGCGGCCCGCCGCCGCCGCAACGAGCCGCACCACCCGCCGCCGGTTGATCCAGCGGACACGGAGATGGACGGGCAGGTCCGCGCCGCGGATTCGGACCGGAACCATGCTCATGTTGATCGGGTGGCGGCGGCCAACGACCGTGCCGATTCCGCTGTCGACCGGCAGGAGGCGTTGGTCGACCGGATGGCCGCCGCCCGAGACCGCCGCCGGGCGGGCCTGGACGGGTTGACCGGCCTTTACAACCGGGAAGCCGGACTACAGGAACTCAACCGGGACCTGGCCAGAGCATCCAGGACCGCGCATCAGGTCGTAGTGGCGTTCATCGACGTCGACCACCTCAAAACCATCAACGACACCCGCGGCCACGCCGCCGGGGACCGGGTGTTGATCACCGTCGCCGACACCCTGGTCAAATCGCTGCGACCCTACGATCTGATCATCCGCTACGGCGGCGACGAGTTCCTCTGCGCAGCAGCGGACGTCGACGAGCCCGCAGCCAGGCTCCGTTTCGCCCGGGTCAACGAGGCGCTCAGCAAGGCGGTGCCGGGGTTGACCGTCACCGTCGGACTGGCCCAGCTGCGGGCCGACGAAACTTGCGAGTCTGTCATCGCGCGCGCCGACGCCGACCTGTACCAAAGCCGTCAACAACACCCCCACTGACGCCCAGCCCAGGATCGGCGCCCTGCAGGTCACTTTTCGAGGCCGCCTACCGGCCGCCGGTCGTATCGATTGGGCACGCCCGACGGGTCGAACCGGTGGGCTGTCGCAAAGGGTACGGCGGAGGAGGCAGTTGCGGGATTGACCGGTCGACGCGGAAACGGGGACGATGACCGGGTGGGTGAGCTGCTGCAGGATCCGCCGCCGACATTGAGCGGGATGATGGGTGCCGATCCAGCCCCACGCTGTGGGTGGGCGACCAGTTGGTGGTCGTCAGCGTCGTCGAACAGTGGACCGATCAGGCGCCGAAGCCCACCATGGTCGTCGTTCACGCCGTGTTCCTGACAATTCGCAGCACCGGAGTTTTATCCGGCGTGGCCGCACCGCACGTTCGACGACCTGGCCACACGTTCCCGACGACCTCCATCCAACCCGTTGGCGCCGCGCGGCGCACCTAAGTGGTGTCAGCCGGCAGGGTGTCCTCTTTCCGTCTGCAACGCAGCCAACGCCTGCTGTAGATCGGTGGCCGTCTCGTCGGCGCGTTTGCGGGCGACCCGTTTGGCGGTCGGGTTTCCGGCGTCGGCCAACGACTCCTCCTGCGCCGCGGCCACCGACTTGGCGACAATCGCCCGCTCGTACCACACCTGGGCTGTTTCACCGCGCTCAAGAGGCATGAGGCCCATCCTGGCCGAGGCGAGCTCGATCCGGAAGGGATTCGGTGATCTTGGCGACGCGATCGCGGCGCAGATGACGGCATTGTTGTAGCCGGCGTCGAGCCCGAGACGCTGCCGGTTGCCAAAATCGCCCACATTGTCGCCTGCCCGCGCTGTCGGTTGCCAAGATTACTGGCGCACCTTTGCCACATTATTTGTCCGCTGTCCCACGACGGTGTCGATGACCTGCGATCCGCTGAGCTGCATAAACGCGGTGTGGAGCGCTTCGCTAATACCTCGCCGACGCCTCAGAACGTGCTATTTAATTTAGCGAATGTGCGCCAAATAATGTGGCGATTCACAGCCCAGATCGACCAACCCGTCCCGGAGTTACGTTCGCGTCGCCACGCGAACATGCGATCCTGAACCGCAATCTTATGCCGACGCCGCCCGTGTCGGACTTGTTCGGGACCTCCGGGCGGCACTGGCTGGGTCGGCAGGTGCTGCCGGCGGACGAGCAATACACTGTCCAGGCGTTGTTGCGGCAACTGGACTTACATGGTGGCGAACTCAAATTGGTCGACACCGACCTCGCGAAGGAAACGATCGGAGATCCGGTGGTGGCACGGCTGATGACCATCCCCGGAGTCGACGCCATCGCTATCTCCATCCTCGCCGCGGTCGGCGACTTCTCCCGGTTCACTGGCCCACACAAGCTCGTCGCCTACGTCGGGCTGAACGCCCGACCGTGCGTCAGTCAGGCAACTCGGCACCGGTGCACGGGCGGATCAACAAGGCCGGCCGGGCCCATGTCCGTGGAGTGCTGGTGGAGGCGGCGTCGTCGGCCAGCCGCACCCTGGGACCGCTGCGAGCGTTCTACGCCCGGATCAAAGCCCGCCGCGGTTTCCAGAAAGCGATCGTCGCGACCGCCCGGAAGGTGACTGTCCTGTCCTGGCACCTGGTCACCAAAGACCAGGACTACGCGTTCGCCCGGCCAAGGGCTGGTCAGCCACAAACGACGCAAGCTCGAGCTGTCCGCCGGCGCCTCACCGCGGCGGGGCAACTTCGGAGTGCCCGGCGCTTCGGACAACGACAAGCAAAAGCGCCTCGAAGATCAGGAAGGGACGTGCAGTTTCGGTGAGAGCAGGCTGCCGAGGTTATGCACGGCGGCGTCTCGGGCGTGGAGTTGACCGGTCGAGCCGAGGAAGTTCCATTCGATGAACTTCACGATCGAGGAGTGCTCGAGTTGCGTGTGCGACACTGTTCCACCGGCTACGCCGGCACCCAGGGCCAGCAGCGGCACCCGCGGGCCGTAGGCCTTCCCGTCGACGGCGTTGGCGGCGGTGCCGTGGGGCGGAGCAACGTGGTCGAAGTAACCGCCGGACTCATCCCAGGTGAGCAGGACGAGGGCGTCGGGGACCTGGCTGGTGACTTCGTTGACGGTCTGACTGACGAACTGCACGCCGGCGCTGACGGTGTCGCCGTAGCCGGGATGTTCACTGTGATAGCCGAGG
>CAXSEW010000160.1:0-8424 GCA_964236185.1 uncultured Nakamurella sp.
CGGTCGATGTCCTGGTGACCGACATCCAGATGCCGGGGATGACGGGACTACAACTGGCGCAACAGGTCAAGCTCACCCACCCGGATCTACCCATCGTGATGATGACAGCGCACGCCACCGTCGAGTACGCCGTGGCTGCGCTGCGTCATCAGGTCGACGAATTCCTGGTCAAACCGGTGACCGCTGCCGAACTGGTCTCCACAGTGCGGCAGCTCGCCGAACGCAGCGTGCTCAAGCGCGACACGTTGATGCGGGCGTCGGCCGGTGAGCGCGGCGACGCTACGCCGACGGTCTACGAGCGGAGTCTGCTCGCCGAATTGGACACGGCGTCGCACGAGCACCGGAGCCTGGCCGCGCAGCTCGATCGGGCGGCTCAGGTGCAACGCGACCTACTGCCGCGGCACCTCCCCACCGTTGCGGGTTACGAATTCGCCGGCGTCTGCGTTCCGTCCTTCGCCATCGGCGGCGACTTCTACGACTGGCTGCCGACACCTGACGGGGTCGAGTTCACCATCGCCGACGTGATGGGAAAGGGCATAGCGGCAGCCATCATGACGGCGACCGTCCGTGCCGTCATGCGTAACCTCACGCCCGGCAGCTCGCCCGGGCAGGCCATCGGTGAAGCCTCGTTCGCGCTGTCGAGTGACCTGGAGCGAACCGGCACGTTCGTCACCGTATTGCATGGACGGCTTGATGCCTCCAGCGGAAATGTCTGGTATGCCGATGCCGGCCACGGACTCAGCCTGCACGTCAGCGCCGACGGCAGCATTCGACGACTGACCAGCGAGGACCTCCCGGTCGGCATCACTGTCGACACGAGCTGGGCCTCGCACTGCGTGACCTTGTTCCCGGGCGACACCCTGGTGGCGTTCAGTGACGGGCTCTTCGACCTCCTGGGTGGAGACCTGGCTGTCCTCGACGACGTAGGGACGATGGTGCGCACCTCGGCGACCTGCCAGGCCGTCGTCGACCGGGTCACCGCACTGACCACCCGCGAAGTCCTGCCCGACGACCTGACGCTGCTGGTCATTCGACGAGATCTGCAGACCGCCCCGACCGTCACCGTCGGGTCGCCGCCCGGCTGGCCGGCCGCGGAAAGGGTGGGCGCATGACCTCCAGCGAGGCCACCGTCGCGGCCTCGACCTGCCCCGGTGACAACGACAGTCCGGTCGAGAGCGGGCCGTCGCCAACCATCCTCGTGGTCGATGACGAACCGGATCAGCTCGAGCTACTGAGTACCTATTTTCGGCGTGCGAAGTGTCTGGTGGTCACCGCCATCGACGCGGAGCACGCCCTCCACCTACCGGCGCAGATTCGACCCGACCTGATGGTTCTCGACCTCCGACTCCCCGGCATCGACGGGTGGGAGCTGACCGCCAGGTTGCGGGCGCTCTATCCAGGGTGCCCGATCGCGATCACGTCAGTGCTGGATGTGGTCGACTATCCAGCCGCCGACAGCGTCCTGCCCAAGCCGGTGACCGCAGGGCACATCAAGGCACTGCTGCTACGGACGTTCCCGGGAGTTGCCGGATGACAGCGGCTTCAGCAGGCCGAATGGCTGTCGTTGCTGACGACGACCATGACATCCGTCTGCTCGTCGAGATGGCCGCTCGGAAGGCAGGTTTCACGATCATTGCCAGCGTCGGTGACGGTGCGGCGGCTCTGCTGGCCATCCAGCGGTTTCAGCCCGACCTGGTTGTGCTCGACGTGTCCATGCCCGGCATGACCGGCTTGGAGGTATGCCGCGCCGTGCGGAACGAACCGACCCTGGCGGGCATTCCGGTGATGCTGGTATCGGCCGCGGTGCATCCCGCCGCGCTCCAGGCGGCCATCGATGCGGGGGCGACCTCCTATGTGCACAAGCCCTTCGGTCTCCAGCTGCTGGCGAAGCAGATGGTCGCCACATTCAACCCGAAGGCCGTGATCAGATGACCTCAACCACGACGGCCCCGACGCGGCCGGCCGCCGATTCGGCGCGCCTGTCGTCAATCGGCGTCTCTCGGGTAGGGCCGTCGCGCTTCAGCGCGATCGCCAGAGCATTCGCCAGCAAGAGCAACACCGTACTCGAGCGCCAACTGTGCACGTTGTCGGTCTACGTCCTGGCGCACCTGATCCTGCTGGTGCCCGGTGTTGCAACCACCCGGGCGGACCTGGTGGTCGTGGGCGGACTGCTGATGGTATCCGCCACCGGGCTCGCCTATGCCATGCGAACCCCCGCCGTCCCGAGCCGACTTGCGTACGTCGTGCCGCTGCTCGACATCCTGTCCATCGGGCTGCTGCGGGCAGGTACGGGCGGCGTGCTGTCCGTCTTCACGATCATGATCGTGCTTCCCGTCATTTCTCTCGGGGTGGAACCAGGGCGGTGGCCGCTGGTCGCCGGGGGCATCGTCACCATGTCGGCGATGTTGCTGCCGATGATCTACGACCGCGATTCCTTCCGGGACGGTCAATGGGTCAGGGTGCTGTTCACGCCAATCATCCTCGGCCTGACCTGCCTGTCGGTCAACCAGTTGACATCCACGCTGCGTTCGAGGATGCGTGCGGTGAATGCGTTGCAGCACAGACAGGAGGATCTGCTGGTCCGGGCGACGAGAAACGCCGCTGAGAGCGAATTTGCATCAGCGGTGGCCCGTGACTCGACCAGTCAACTCATCAACGTCATCGACTCGGTCACCGAGCAAGCCATCATCGCCACTGATGCGACCGGCACGGTCGAGGTCTTCAACGCCGGAGCTCAGAAAATGCTGCGGATCGCTGCCCACGACGTGCTCGGTCGGTCCATCCTCCAGTTCCATCTGGCTGACGAGCTGACCGCACACGTCACCGCCACCGCGACCGGCCAGACGGGTCCGCCGTTCAACGCGCTGGTCGGGTCGGTCCGCAACGGCCTCCCCGCAGCCGCGGACTGGACCTACCGAACAGCGGACGGTCACCGCATTCGGGTCCACCTCACCGTTACCTCGCGGAGGGACGCCGCCGGTGGTGCGACCGGTTTTCTCTTCGTGGCGACGGACGTGACCGAGGACCGTGAGCAGTCGCGGCTCAAGGACGACTTCGTCAACCTCATCTCGCACGAGCTCCGAACGCCGTTGAGCTCCATCCTGGGGTATCTGGAGTTGCTCGGGGACGACGAGGACCATCCGCTGTCCGAGGACCAGGCCCAGTATCTCGAGGTGATCGGGCGGAACGCGAACCGGCTGCTCCGGTTGGTGTCCGATCTCCTGTTCACGGCGCAGGTCGAAGCCGGTCGATTTGATCTGGACGGCCGACAGGTCGACCTGCGGGCGGTGGTGACCGATTCCTGGGAGACTGCCGTTCCGCTGGCCACCGAGCGTGGGTTGACCCTGAGGGTGTTCACGCCGGACGAAGCGGTCACCGTGTGGGGGGATCCGGTTCGCCTCGGGCAGGCGGTGGACAATTTGATTTCCAATGCCGTCAAGTTCACCCCGTCCGGTGGACGGGTCGTCGTCAATCTCACCGTGTCCGATGACGACCACGACAGGGCCTTGATCTGCATCACCGACACTGGACTGGGCATACCTGCGGCCGAACTCGACCGGCTGTTCTCGCGGTTCTTCCGCGCCTCCACCGCGACCCAGAATGCTGTCCCCGGCGTGGGGCTGGGCCTGAACATCACGAAAGCGATCGTCACCGCCCACACCGGCCTGATCACCGTGGCCAGCACCGTTGGTGAAGGCACCACGTTCGCCATCGACCTACCGCTGGCCGACCCGGTCGCATGAGCCAGCCCTTCCAGGTTCTCGTGGTGGACGACGACGCCGATGTCGCCCAATTCGTCCGCATCGTGTTGGAGCGGCGTGCGGGCATGCGTGTCCACACCGCTGACACAGCTGACCGTGCTGTGCAGATCCTGCGTACCCACGAGATCGATGTCATGATCAGTGATATCGAGATGCCGGGCACCTCTGGCCTCGAGTTGGCGGACAGGGCGCGGGCTTTGCGGCCACGTCTGCCGATCGTGATGATGACCGCCCACGCGTCCGTGGACTATGCCATCACAGCCCTGCGCCGCGGGGCGGACGAATTCCTCCGCAAGCCGATCGCGACCGCGGAGCTGGTCGAGCGCACTACCGCGTTGGCAGCGCGCGGGCGGGCTGACCGGACCGCTGCGGCGGGCCAGGTAGTTCTGGCCATCGGAGCCCACCCCGACGACGTCGAAATCGGCATCGGTGGTCTGCTGGCCCTTCACCGGGACAGCGGCGACTCGATCACAATCCTGACGTTGTCACGCGGCGACAGAGGCGGGAACCCGGATGACCGTCAGCACGAATCAATGGCTGCCGCCCAATCTCTCGGAGCCCGGTTGTTCCTGGAAGACCTGGTCGACACAAAGATCCAAACCTATGGCCCGACCGTCGCCATCATCGAGAGGGTGGTAGCCGACGTCGGCCCGACGATCGTCTACACGCACTCCATCCATGATCGCCACCAGGACCACCGGGCGGCGCACCAAGCCACCTTGGTTGCCACCCGCTCGGTGCCGACCGTCGCCTGCTACCAGAGCCCCTCGGCCACAGTGGATTTCCTGCCCAACCGGTTCGTACCGATAGACGGATTCACCAGAGCAAAGATCGCACTCCTTTCCCATTACCGTTCCCAGCACGATCTCCGGTCCTACCTCGAAGAGGACTTCGTACTCGCCACCGCCCGATATTGGTCCCGGTTCGGTGGAGGCCGCAGTTGCGAGCCACTGGAAGTCATCCGTGACACCTCGACGATGCCCCGGGCGCCCTCGATGGCGCACCCTGAGATCGTCGACCAGAGCCGGGCTGGGACTGCACCGACGCTGTAGGTTCTGACGAGAGATCAGCTGCACCAACGCGAATGGCCCGACGCTGCCATCTGCAGGACCTGTCCCGCCCGACTTCGCGGCCAGCACCGTCATGGAACGACCAGTCCCTCTTGAGGCGACTAGTTGGCCGCGCCGTTGTTGTAGGTGATCACAGTTTGTGGCTGGCCGCTGTTGGCACTCGTGGCCGCAGATCCCTGCCCGTCGATGACATGATCGATTGTGCCGGCGTTCTTGTTCAGCGCGACCGTCGTCAGGTCGTGCATGATGACGCCCGGCGTATTCGGCACTTCGAACGACTGGGTCGCGTGCAGAGCCGGGTCGACGTTGGCAAAGATGTAGCTGCCCAGGCCCCACGCCTCGTGGGTCTTGACGGTGTCCGCAACTTTGTAGGCAGCGTAGCCGTTCACACCGTCGTGCTGCCACGCCGCTTGGTTGGGTGCGTCGTAAGGGAGCTCGTTCTGGAAAAACACGGTTCGGCCGCGCTCGCCGTTCCAAACCACGTTGTACTTCTGGTAGTGCTCGACGAACAGGCCGGTGGCGGTGACGTCGTCGCCGTTCACCACTACTCCGGTGTCGGCGGTGTTCACCGTCCAGCCGACCGAACCGGCGACGCCGTGGTCGGCGCGCCACGCCCAGATGTCATCGAGGATCGTGTGGTCGCTGTTGACCTCGAGACTTGTCGTGGCCTTGCCGACGTGCGGTCCGCCGATGCGGAAGAAGACGTCCTGCAGAGCCGTCGGGTCGATGGCGGTGCCCACGTGCTTGCCGCCCTTGTCGTGGCCGCTACCGACGCGTAGCAGCGTCGGAGAATTCACCGGTCCGGCATCGAAGGTCAACCCGGCGATGTCGACGCCTTGGACGTCGGCCACGGTCATCGCGATGGCGCCGCCCTGCGCGGTCAGGGTGGCCATACCGAGGCCCAGGACGATGGTGTCGGCCCGCTTGACCGCGATGCTTTGCGCGATGCCGTAGACGCCAGGAGTAACGAGCAGGTTCTTGCCCTGAGCCAACGCGGAGTTGATCTTCGCGACGGAGTCACCGGGGTGGGCGATGAAGAAGCTGCTCAGCGACAGCGACCGACCGGGGGTGTGCCCACTGGTCCAGGTGGTGCCCTTGGAGTTCGTCTGCGCGCTGGGGACGAAGACGCTGTAGGCGCCACTTGCGTCGACGTACAGGTACGGCTTTTCGCGTGACACCGGCGTAACCGTCAGGGTGGTGTAGGGCGGGTTCGGGAAGGACTGTGCCGGGGCGTTGATGTCGCCGGAGAACACCTGGTTCCACACGCCGTTTGACCAGCCCGAACCCAGGTCGCTGTTGCGTACGTAGAACTGCTGCTGCGATCCGTTGAGCGCTCCGCCCTCCAACCATGAATCGGCCACGAACCCGCCGCTCGCGTAGTTCGGGTTCTCGCAGTACGGCATAAAAGTGGTGAAGTCCTTGACGTCCACCCGGCGCATCGGAGCGGCCTGCGACACCGCCCACATCTCGTTGCCGGTGTGGCATGCGTCTGCGGTGGGGACCACGTGAATGGTCAGGTTGGAAACCGATCGCCAGAAAGTGTCCAAGGCCCCGCTACCGTTGGTGCCGGTGGCGGTCACCCCGCCGTTGATGGTGACGGCCGACGGGTCCTGACCGAGGCCGTCGACCTCGGTGTAGTAGCCCACCCGAATGTCCAAAGGGTTCGCGCTCGAACCGTAGGTGCCCGGTTTGAAAAGGAGCGCATACCGCTGCGTACCCATCTCGTTGTCGACCTGCTGCGTGTAGATCGAGTCGACCCTGGCCTGAATGTCGGCTTGCGTCATGTCGGGGGTGAAGACGACCACATTGGCGCCGAGGTCCGGTATGGAGGGGCTCGGCTCGGCGACGGCACTTCGGGCGGATGCGAGGGCGCCGAACATCGCTGCGGCTACTGCGACGGCGACCCCGATCGGGCGTCGACGTGACCGGACCGTACCGACGGGCGGCAGTAAATTGAACGGCACCATCGTCCTGCTTTCGTGCGAGGTGGCGGCCTTGCCGTCCTGTCGGGAGCACGCAAACGGTCTCCCGGCGGACACCATTGGCCACCTGAATAGGAATCCGGAAAGCATAGCCGCTCTAACCTCGAGATTTCATGGCTGGGTCGGGTGCTCTCTGGGTCACTGGCTTTTCTTCGCGAAGAAGGACGACTACTCGCCTTCATGGCCACGTTTTCAGGCACTTACGACAGCGGTTGAGTACCTCGCTCGCCAGACTTCCGCGGCGGCGAGTACAGCTCAAGGGCGGCCCGATCCCCTGTTCCCGGGGCCGCCCCCGTGCCCGTAGCCGCCTCCGCTGCCACTATCGAAAATGACATGGGCGACGGTCAAACCGCAGAGTATGAGGAGAGCCGCGAGCATCAGCGCAGCGCCCAGTTGTACCGGCCGCGGCCGCCCGGTGATCGCACTGCGAAGTGAGGACTGCAGCTGCTCGAGAACCGTGAGTAGCAGCGGCCGCCATCCCACCGTCTTGCTCCTGGCTGGAACCTCCGGGAGGTCGGCGGTGATCGGCTGGAGCTCATCGAGGTGCACTGCTGCGAATGCGGCGCCCATCCGGTCACTGCCTTCGACGGGGGTGACGAAGCCGTGGGCCATGGCGTCCTGGAGTCGTTGCACGGTGACGTGTCGGTCGGCGTCCGAGGCCCGCATCCTTGGGCCGGTCGGGTGCGAATCGGCCGTGGCTGCAGTGACACGGTCAGTCGAGTCGGGCATGACTTTCCCTTCGGTTCTTTTATCGCCCGCGACGTCGCGGGCGGTCCTGCTGAGTGATTGTTCGATTCGTATCAGTCATGCTGCTGGATAGTCGTTGTGGTTCCGTCGTCCCAGACGATGAACCCGCTGCGCCCGGTGCGATTTCGCAGCCGGTTCGCGGCGTCGCGGCTGTAGGCGGCGGCGGCGGCGTCGATGTCGGCCGACGTCAACGTTGGCGCCACGACGGTTACCGACGCGATCCTCGGGTGCGGGCGGTGCGCCGGTCAAGGAGGGGTTGTCCGCGGTGGACGGTGCCGGAGTGGCGAGTCCGCCGGTGTGGATCGGGACGACGGCCAGTACGCGGGCGGGTCTTCGATGCCGATGTGCCATGGCGCGGCGGCGGTGTCGACGGGTGCGGCAGGTCATGTCGCCGCCAGCGGACAGGTAGAAGTCGGTGTCGGGCAACGCCCGCAGAGCTGCTGCAGTTTCTTCGACGGTCCGGCCCTCGACGACGCTGCTGGGATCGAGCACCGGTTTCCCGTCGAGGCCAGGTAGTTTCCTGTCGAAAGCGCCGCCGGACTCGTGGCGGGCGGTCAGGCCCAAGGCCAATACTTCAGCTATTTGCGGTGGGCAATCAGCCAGGGTCACCTCGTTGCGGTGTAGCCGGTTGATGTAGGAGTTCGGTTCATAGGTGCTGAACGTTTCGTCGGCCTCACGCAGGTCGCGCATGACCTGCCAGCAGGCCGCTTGCGCCCTCTGCTCGTTGGTATGTCGGCGACGCAGCGCCGGGCTGGTCGGCTTGCCCATAGCGTGCTCCACGTGACGGACCGTTCGCCGAGCAGCGACGCAATGGGCAGCTGGCGCTTCGACGCTCACATCTTGTCCAGGGCGCTCTGCAGGGAG
>CAXSEW010000161.1:0-8420 GCA_964236185.1 uncultured Nakamurella sp.
CATGGCATCATCACTCCTGAATATGGGGCTTCAACTGCTCACCCGGGATCGTAACGGCGCGAGCACGAATCCCTCATAACCGTTGGCGGCGACCTGGTCGCATTTCTGGCGGTAGGCCCCGACCCCGCCGGCGTAGGGCATGAACACCCGCGGCTTTCCAGGAACATTGGCGCCCATGTACCAGGAATTGGCTTTCGGGTAGAGGGTGAAGCTGGCGATCAGGTTGACGTGATCCACCCACTCGTCCTGCGCCTGCACCGTCGGTTCGATGGAGGCCAGATCGTGTGAGTCCAGGTGCTCGATCGCATCGACCACCCAGTCGACGTGTTGCTCGATCGAGACGACCATGTTCGACAGCACCGACGGGCTGCCCGGTCCGGTGATCATGAACAGATTCGGGAAGCCGGCCGATCCGAGCCCGAGGTAGGTGCGCGGTCCCGCGCTCCAACTCTCCTTCAGGGACGTGCCGGCCCGCCCGCGGATGTCGACGTTGGTCAACGAACCGGTCATCGCGTCGAACCCGGTGGCATACACGATGGCATCGAACTGGTACTCCTGCTGGGACGTCCGGATTCCTCGTTCCGTCACCTCCACCAGCGGGGTCCGCTGCAGATTGACCAGGTGCACGTTGGGTCGGTTGTACGTCTCGTAATAGTTGGTGTCCAGGCAGGGCCGCTTGGTTCCGACGGGATAGTCGGGGCACAGGTCGGCCGCGACCTGCGGGTCGGTGACCAGCTGGGCGATCTTTCGGTGGATGAATTCTTTGGCGGTGTCGTTCGCCTCCTGGTTGGTCGCCAGGTCGGTGTAGCTGGTCAGCAGGTTGACCAGGCTGCCACTTTCCCACGCGTGTTCGAAGGCGGTCTGACGTTCTTCTTCGGTGACCTCCAAGGCGGACTTGGTCGCTGGAGGTACCGGAACGCCGAAGCCGGACTCCTTCTGGGCCTGCCGGTAGTTTCGGTAGTCCGCCTTCATCCGGTCGATCTCGTCCTGACGGAGCGGGCGATTGCGGGCCGGTAGCGAGTAGGCCGGCGTGCGCTGGAAGACGGTGAGATCGGTTGCCTGCTCGGCGATCATCGGGATCGACTGCACCCCTGACGAGCCGGTGCCGACGACCCCGACGCGCAGACCGGTGAAGTCGACGCCTTCGTGCGGCCAGTGTGCAGTGTGGTAGGTCGCGCCCTTGAACGAATCCAGCCCGGAAATCTCCGGCATCTTCGACGACGACAGGCAACCTGTGGCCATGATGACGAATCGGGCCTGGACGGCATCCTGCTGCTCGGTCCGGACCGTCCACGTCGAGTCGTCCTCGTCGAAGGTGAGCGCCGTGACCCGTGTCCTGAACACGATGTCCCGACGAAGATCGAAGCGATCCGCCACGTGTTGGGCGTAGCGCAAGATTTCCGGTTGGCCGGGGTATTTGTCGTGCCACTCGTACTCCTGCTCGAGATCCGGCGAGAAGGAAAAGGAATACGACAGGCTGTCGACATCGACCCGGGCACCGGGATACCTGTTCCAGTACCACGTGCCGCCGACATCGGTGCCGGCCTCGAAAGCGACCACCGACATGCCCAACTGGCGCAGTCGGTGAATGAGATACAGACCCGAGAAGCCCGTACCGACAACGACCGCGTCGACCGATTTCGGCAACGGATTCGGCGCAGGAACGGAATTCAGTTCGGAAATGGACATGTCGTCCTCCAGACCCGAGCGCAGTGCGGACGACATCGGTGTCATCGGATGTGCTCCAGATCACCCGACCCTAGGATGCATCCTGCATCCTGTCAACGGGAGATGCGGTAAGGGCGATGTTGGACCTTGGTTTGCGGTCGCACCGGCCTTGCTCGCAGGGTGACCGAAGGTGTGGAGCGCCGCAGGCGGTGTGCATGCCGAAGCCATCCACCAGAGCGGACCTGCCATCGGCAAGGTGGTCGAGGGTGAACGGTGGTCGCGTCATCCCGTAGTGGCCTCACCGAGCCCGATTTGGCGTCCGTCATCGACAATTGGTTATGGCGAACATATTCCGACTATCGGATCGACGTGCCTGGGGTGATGTTCGGAAACGCAGGTCACCGACCCTGTACCAGCGGCATCGGACCGAGCGCTCGCTGCAGCTCCGCCACGAATGATGCCGGAACCTCGAGCATCGGAAAGTGACCGCCGCGGTCGGCCTCGTTCCAGGAGCGCAGATCCGTGAATCGTCGCTCGACCCACTGCCTCGGCAATTTCTCGATGTCTGCCGGGAAGATCGTCACGGCGGAGGGGACGGACACCGCGCCGTCGTTGCGCGGCGGAAAGTTCTCCCAGTAGAAGCGCGCCGACGAACCGCCGCTGGCGGTCAGCCAGTACAGCGTGACGGTGTCCAGGATGCGATCCCGGCTGACTGCATCCTCCACGTCGCCCTGGTGATCGGTCCAGCTGTGGAACTTGTCCAGGATCCAGGTCAGCTGCCCGACCGGTGAGTCGACCAACGCGTAGCCGATTGTCTGCGGCTTCGTCGACTGCTGCAGCGAATAGCCTCCACCCGTGCGCCAGAAGCGGCGGGTGTCGGCCAGCCAGCGCTGCTCCTTCTCGGTCAGATCGCCGTCGCCGTGGGCCGGCTCGCTCAGGTACGGCGTGAAGGTGTGCAATCCGGCGACCAGGTCCGGATGTCGGGTGGCGAGGGCGACCGTGACCCGCCCGCCCCAATCCCCGCCCACCGCGAAGAACCGGTGGTAGCCCAGTCGTTGCATCAACACCGCCCAGGCGTCGGCGGTGCGCTCCACGTTCCAGCCGGCGCCCGCCGGTGTGCCGCTGAAACCGAAGCCCGGCAGCGACGGCGCCACGACGTGGAAAGCCGGCGCACCGGGTGTCGACGGGTTGGTGAGCTCGTCGATCACGGCCAGCGGCTCGATCACCGAACTGGGCCAGCCGTGGCTGATGATCATCGGCCCGGCATCTGACCGCGGCGATCGCACGTGCAGGAAATGGATGTCCAGGCCGTCGATCCCGGTCAGCGCTTGACCATGCTCGTTGAGCTCACCCTCGACCCGCCGCCAGTCGTATTCCTGCGCCCAGTAGCGCACCCACTCGGCCACCACGCCTAGCGGGGGTCCCTGGGCCCAGTCCGGTGGTCCATCTACTCGATGGACCGTCTCGGGCTCGGGCAGCCGCGTGCGGCGCAACCTATCGCGAAGGTCGTCGAGCTGGGCTTCGGGCACCGCGAGCAGCAGTGGGCGCACCTCGTCGTTGGACGCCCCGTCGTACCCGGACATGGTGTCGTGCCCCTTTCGCCGGCTGGCTTGCCCACTGGCCCAGCCACTGTCGTGATTGCACTGTCGTGATTGCACTGTCGTGATTGCGGGGCCGGCCGGTCATGACTGCTGAGAGTACAACCGGCTGTAGACGCCGCCACGGCCCAGGAGTTCGGCGTGCGTACCGATCTCGGCGATCCGTCCGGAATCCATCACCACGATGCGGTCGGCCCGGGAGGCGGTGGTCAACCGGTGGGCGACCACGATGGTGGTACGGCCGCGGGCCAGCCGGTCGGTGGCCGCCAGCACCGCTGCCTCGGCCGCAGGATCCAACGCGGCAGTCGCCTCGTCGAGCAGTAGCAGCTCCGGATCGACCAGTTCCGCCCGGGCGAGCGAGATCAACTGCCGCTGACCGGCCGACAAATTCCGCCCGCGTTCCTCCACGACGTGGTGGAACCCGCCACGGAGACCCGCGATGGCGCCCAGTGCGCCGACGGCCCGAGCCGCCGCCTCGACCTCCGCGTCGGACGCGTCAGGCCGGCCGTAGGCGATGTTGTCACGGACAGTGCCGGTGAACAGGTGCGGCTCCTGTGGCACCACACCCAGCTGCCGGCGGTAGGAACCGAGTTCCAGCTGCCGCACGTCGATGCCGTCGATCAGGATGGAGCCGGACGAGACGTCGTAGTACCTGGCGATCAGCTTGACCAGCGTCGACTTGCCGGCGCCGGTCGGCCCGACCACGGCGACGGTCTCACCGGGTTCGATGTCCAGGCTGATCCCGCGCAGCGCGGCGTCCGCTCCTGGCTGCGCGGTCGAATAGTTGAAGCCGACGTCCACCGCGGTCACCCGGCCGGCCAGTGGGGGCGCCGGAAGCGGGTGCGCCGCGGCCGGTGTCGATGTCGGCGTGGACAGCAGCTCGCCGATCCGGGTCAGCCCGACCGTCGCCTGCTGGTACCCGTCGAAGATCTGCGACAGCTGCTGGATGGGGGAGAAGAACGAGTCGAGGTAGAGCACGAAGGCCAGCAGGGTGCCGGCGCTGACCGCGCCGGTGACGACCCGGTGCGCACCGACGCCCAGCACCAGCGCAGCTGCGAGCTCGCTCAAGAGCGCGACGAACGGGAAGTACAACGAGATAGCCGTCTGGGCCCGCATTCTCGACCGTCGGTAGTCCTCGCTGCGGGCGGCGAACCCGGCGGCGTTGGCTTGCTGCCGGCCCAGTGCCTGGGTGATGCGCATGCCGGACACGTTCTCCTGAAGGTCGGCGTTGACGATGCCGACCTTCTCCCGCGCCTCGTTGTAGGCCTTGCTCGAATATCGCCGGAACAACACGGTGGCCACCACCAGTGGCGGCAGCACGGTGAAGGCCAGCAGCGCCAGCCCGGTGTTCATCACCAGCAGGATGACAGCGATGCCGCCGAAGGTGGCCAGCGAGACCACCGAGGTCACCAGACCGGTCTGCAGGAACGACGACAGCGCGTCGACGTCCGTCGTCATCCGGGTCATGATGCGACCGGCCATCTCCCGCTCGTAGAAGTCCAGTCCCAGCCGCTGCAGGTGGGCGAACTCGCGGATCCGGAGCCCGTAGAGGACGGTCTCGCCGGCGCGGCCGGTGACCGTCACCTGCTGGCGTTGGACCAGGTAGTCGGCGGCCACGATGGCCAGCGAGATGGCGGAGCACAGCCACACCACGGCGATCGCGCCCTTGGACACGCCGTTATCGATGCCGTGGCGGATCAGGTACGGCAGGGCCAGCGACGCCAGCGCGTCGAGGGCGATCAGCACCAGCGACCAGATCAGCAGCCCGCGGACCGGACCCAGGGTGCGGCGCAGCGACAGTCGCCCCCGCGGTTGCGACAGGTCCGGTCGACTCGAAGATTCGTCGCCACTGTTCGACTGCGGACTGCCGCCGAGGGGCTTTGCACCGTTCGAACGCTTGCTGTCACCTCGCGGCGGGGCGTGATCGATCAGGTCTTCCGGCAGGTCAGGGGGGGCGGCATCGGTCGCCGGCGGGAGCGCCGCCACCCGGGCCAGCAGCTCGGGAGTGGCCGGCAGCGATCCGAGCATGCCGCCGAAACCGCCGCCCATGCCGCCGTCTCCCCGGCCCGCTCGCGCGCTGCCGCCCGGTCTGCCGCCGCCGATGACGACCGGCGCAGCGGGCGTCCTTGGTGATCGGTCGGCGGGCTCGGACTCCGGCTGCGGCCAGAGTTGCGGAGTGACAGCTGACCCGTCGGCAGCTGCGGGCAGCTGCGCATCGGCGAGTGAACTCGACAACGACTGCTCGTCGATCTCTTCACCGTCACCACCGAGCAGGTCCCGGTATGGCGGGCACCGCTGCATCAGCGCCTCGTGGGTGCCGGTGTCGACGACCCGTCCACCGACCACCATGGCGACCGTGTCGGCCAGGGCCAGCGTGCTGCGCCGATGCGCGATCAGGATCGTCGTCCGGTCGGCGGTCAGCCGGTGCAGCGTGGCGTGGATGGCCGCCTCGGTGGCCGGGTCGACCGCGCTCGTTGCGTCGTCCAGGATCAGCACCCGGGGGTCGGTGATCATGGCGCGAGCCAGCGCCAGCCGCTGCCGTTGACCGCCCGACAGGGTCAGGCCGCGCTCGCCGATGACCGTCTCGTACCCGTCCGGCAGCGCCAGTATGAAGTCCTCCGCCTCGGCAGCGCGCGCGGCGATCCGGATGTCCGCCGCGGTGGCGTCAGGTCGCCCGTAGGCGATGTTGGCGGCGATGCTGTCGGAGAACAGGAACGCCTCCTCGAACACCACACCCACCGACCGGCGGAGGTCGGCCAGCCGGAAACGGCGGATGTCGATCCCGGCCAGACTGATGAACCCGGCCTGTCCCTCGTAGAACCGCGGCAGCAGCAGCGACACCGTCGACTTGCCCGACCCGGAGGCCCCGACCAGCGCCACCGTCGAGCCGGCCGGCACGTGCAGGGCGAACCCGTCGAGTACCGGTTCGTCCTTGGTGTAGCCGAACCGGACCCCGTCCAGTCGCACGTCGAGCGGGCCGGCCGGAACGGCGTCCGCCGGTCCCACCGGATCGGTGATCGCAGCCCTGGAATCGATGATGTCCATGACCCGTTCCACCGACGCCCGGGCCTGCTGGCCGAGGATGAGCAGGAACGACAGGGTACGGGTGGGCGCGACCAGCTGGGAGAGGTAGAGGTTGAACGCCAGGAACGTCCCGATGGTGATCGTGCCCCGCAGTGCCAGGTAGCCGCCGAGGGCCAGCACGCCGACCTGGCCGATGGCGGTCATCGCCACCAGCCCGGGGTTGAGCTTCGCGGTCAGCCGGACGGCCCGCATGCGGTCCGCGTACAGCCGGGCCGCGCCGCGGCGGAGACGACCCACCTCGCGGTCCTCCTGGCCGAAGCCCTTGACCACCCGGACGCCGGTGACGTCCTCCTCGACGATCTCGGCGACCTCAGCGGCGGACTGCTGCGCCGCCCAGGTCGCCGGGAACAGCGTGGTGCGGGTGGCTCTGGTCAGCAGCCAGACGGCCGGCACGGTGATCAGCGCCGTCAGCGTGAGCAGTGGGGAAAGCCAGATCATGATGCCGAGCGACGCGACGAACAGCACCACCTGACCTGCCGACAGCGGCACGATGGCCAGCAGTCCCTGCACCACCTGCAGGTCCGACGACGCGCGGGACACCACCTGCCCGGTGCGCAGCGCATCCTGCGCCGCCCCGTCCAGGCGGGCCAGCGCCGCGAAGACGTCCTGCCGGAGGTCGTGCTGCACGTCCAGGGACAACCGGCCGCCGGCCCAGCGCCGGACGAACGAGGAGATGAAGCGGATGACGGCGAGCACCACCAGCGCAGTGATCACCAGCGGCAGCCCGTCAGTGTGTCCGGAGGTTGCGTCGTCGACGGCCGACCCGGTCAGCAGCGGCGTCAGCGCCCCCAGGCCGACTCCCGCCAACGCGGAGAGCGCGGCCATCCAGGTGATGCGGGGATGCCGACGGCAGTAGCTCCACAACCGCCGGATCCAGCCCACCGGCGGAGTGGCCGACGGGACAGTTGCCAGCGACGAGGGTGCGGATGCTGGGGCAGAAACGTGGATCTGGTTATCGGTGGAGCTTCCGGTTGGCACTTCGCCACCGTAACCATCAGCACCGACATCGGGGGGTCAGCAGCGGCCACGGCATCAGCGGTTGCTGCTCACTCAGGCAGCGAACAGCCCCGCGCCGACGAGCAGCACCAGCAGCGCGAGCGCCACGATGCCCAGGACCAGGCCGGCGACCGACGCGCCGCGATTGGTCGCCTGCCCGTTCTTGACCCTGCTCAACCCGATGCTGCCGAAGATGATCGCCAGGATGCCGAGAATGATCGCGCCGACGATCGTCCAGCTCAGCACCACGCTGATGATGCCCAGTACCAGGGCGGCGGTGCCCATCCCGTTCCGGGGAGCCATGCCGAACGGGTAGGGCGTGCCGTAACCGGGTGCTGCATAGGGAGACTGGCCGTACGGCGGCGGGCTGTAGGCGGCCGGGTCGTAGGCATCGGCACCGTAGGGCGCGGGTTGGCCGGTCACCGGACCGAACTGGCCGGTGGTGCTGGTAGGCGGGTACTGCACCGGCGACGCGGGGTATTCGTTGGTGCCCTGGTATCCGGAACCATGGTCGCTTCCCGACAGCGGGGAGGACCCGGAGTCGGGCCGGTATCCGTCTTGGGGAGCTCCGGGATCGTGCGGTGCGGTCACGGGTTCTCCAATGGCTGAGCGATCTTCATCCGGGTCCGGTGGTGACCGCCGGTCGACATCGACTGGACGCAGCATATCGGCCGGAGGCGGACCGCGCGGGTGCGTACATGCCTATGCTGGCCCGACCGCGCCGGGTCGACGACGCCGGCCGACCGGCCGGTGACGCCCCACCGCGCGGCCGCCCCGGTGGGCAGGTGACCGATCAGCAGGGAGTGCAGATGACCGCGGTAGCCGGGCGCGCAGCGTGAGCACCGATGTGCTGGTCGTCGGCGGCGGCCACAACGGATTGGTGGCCGCCGTACTGGCGGCGCAGTCCGGTCGGCGGGTGACGTTGCTCGAGGCGGCCGACCACCTGGGCGGGGCGAGCGTCGGTAGTCAGGTCTTCGCCGGGTTGCCCGCCCGGTTGTCCCGGTACTCCCACCTGGTATCGCTGATGCCGCAGCAGTTGATCGACCGGCTCGGCATCGACCTGCGGCTGGTGTC
>CAXSEW010000162.1:0-8397 GCA_964236185.1 uncultured Nakamurella sp.
TTGTCGATGATGACCCAGAGCAACACCAGGAATGCGACCACGAGAACGATTTTCAACGCGGCCAGGGCGTAGTCGCCGAAACCCGGCAAATTATATTTTGTGGTCAGCACGTTCATATGGTCATATCGCTCTCGTTGTCGATGATGCAGTGCGGCGCGAAAAAGGATTGGTTGTCGGTGATCAGGCCGGCCGATTCCCGGATGCCCAGGCCCGCGGCTTCGCCGTCCACCATCCAGACGCCGAGCACGGGATGATGGTCGCCGTCGACGCCCTGGAAGTTCGGCAGCGGGGCCAATGCCTGCCGGATGAGGCCCTCGGCGCCGTACGGACCGGGTTGCGAGTCCAGCGTCTGCCCGTTCTGCACCAACCGGACGTTTGCCCCCTCCCGGCCGAAGAACGGCTTCTCGGCGTAGCTGGTGAAGCCGGCCGGCTCCTCGCCGGCGAAGTACGCCGGCAGCAGGTATTTCGACCGCTCCGGGTCGCCTGAGTACAGCTCCCACAGCACCGGCAGGATGGCCTTGTTGCTCCACATCATCTTGTAGGGCGGCTCTATCCAGACGGTGCCCTCGATACCGAAGACGTCCCACAGGATCGACTGCTGCCCGGACTGCATCGTGTTCCACAGCACTGACTTCCCGAAGGCGTCGTCGGCGAGCTCCTCCCACGGGTACAGCTTGAACAGCACTTCGATGTCCTCGCCGTCCAGGTCGTAGAAACGGCTCGGACGCACCGCGGCGCCGCCCATCGGTTCCGGCGTCAGGTCGTCGCTCTCGGCGAGCTTGATGTCTTCGACGTAGAGGAATTTGACCTCGCATCCGGCGGCCTTGGCGGCATCGGCCATGCACAGCACGTTGAACTGGTCCTCGCCGGAATCGTCCAGCGAGCTCCAGGCGAAATGCACCAGCGGAATGGCGCGACCGGTCCGGCGCCGCAGCAGGTCGAGGTTGCGGGTCCAGGCCTGCACCAGGGCGTCGTAGACGTTGTTCCACTGGTCGCGGTGCGCGGCCGCATCGTTCTGCAGCAGCCAGTTCCACTGGATCACCGCCGTCTCCAGCAGCGACGTCGGAGTGTCGGCGTTGAACTCGAGCAGTTTGGGCTCAGCCAGGGTCGGGTCGGCCGCCAGCAGTGCCGGGTCACGGCCGTACCGTAGATCGAACCGGCCGTAGACGCTGGGGGCGAAGCGGCCGGGCGTCGACTCGTCGTTCCAGGACTGCACGATGGCCGGGACGGCCCACGCCGGGATGCCCATTTTCTCGAACAGGTTGTGCTCGATGATGTGGTCACCGGCCGCGACGAACATCTGGAACAGCGTGTTGGCGGCCTCGGCCAGGTAGTCGGTCTCTTCGGTCGTGAACGAGTAGTACTGGCCCTCCCGCCAGTACGACACATCCTGACCGCCGACCCGGGTGACGGAGTAGACCAGCCCCTCGGACTGGATCTGCGTCTGCCAGGCCTGCCGGTACGCGCCGTTCTGATGGCGCCTCATCAGCTGCCCGACGAGTGGGAGCTCGAGCCGCTGCCGGACCGGCTGGATCCGCTGCTGCCGCTGCCCTTGCCGATCCCGCCGCTGCGCACCGTGGTGCCGCCCACCTTGCCGGTGCTGGGCAGGCCGGCCCGCGAGCGCGCGGCCGAGTCGCCGGGATTGATGAACGAGCTGCGGCTGCCGGACGGCACGAACGCCCCGCTGGAGTAGTGGGTGGCCGCCATGAAGATGAAGAAGCCCCCACCGCCGCCGGACCCGTAGTAGCGGTTGTCGTCGCAGTAGTAGTCGGCCACCACCTGGCCCTGGGCGTTCACGCAGTTCGCGTACTGGTCGGAGCCGGAGTTGGAACTGCAGGCGGACACACTCGGCACGGCCAGCACTCCCGCCAGGGTCGCCTGGATGAGTCGCAGGTTCCGGCGTTGCCGCGGTTGATCGGACAAATGCCACCCTTTCTCGAATCAGCGGGAACGCCCGGCCACCGCGACGCACAGGTGGCGTCGTCGGAAGTTGTAGCACTCCGGGCGTCATTCCGGGAGCAATTGCCGATCGGGGCGTCAGGTATGCGGCGCTGGCCTCTTTACCGCGTCGCTACGCTCGGCGGCGTGCGTCGTCCGACGCTGTGAGAACGAGAGAGGTTCCGTCATGGGCAGCGTGCTGTTCCGCGGCGGCCTGGTCTGGAGCCCGGCCGACCAGCCAACGGCGGCGTCGGGCGAGCTGCTGGTGGTCGACGGGCGCATCGCGGCGGTCGGGCTCGACCTGCCTGTGCCAGTTGGCGCCGAACTGGTCGAGCTGGCCGGCGGAACGCTGCTGCCGGCGTTCGGTGACGGACATGCGCATCCGCTGCAGGCCGGCGTGGAGCGTGGGTTCGCACCGGTGCGCGGTGCCAGCCTGGCGTCGATCTACGCGGGGGTCACCGACTGGGCGGCGGAGCACCCGGAGGCGGAGTGGATCTACGGCGGCGGCTTCGACCTGGCCCTGACCGATGACGGCGTGTTCGATGCGTACTGGCTGGACGCGGTGATCGCCGACCGGCCGGTCGTGCTGCGCGCGGTGGACTACCACACGCTGTGGTGCAACAGCGAGGCGCTGGCCCGGTCCGGCCTGACGGCGCTCACACCGGATCCGGCTGACGGCACCATCGTCCGACGAGCCGATGGAACGCCACGGGGAACGCTGCGGGAGTGGGGAGCCACCGGTCCGGTGTTCGCCGCAATGCCGGCACTCGGTCAGGAGATACAGATCGAGGCGCTGCGCACCGCGACCGCGTCGGCCGCCGCGGTCGGCGTGACCTGGATGCAGGACGCCTGGGTGGAGCCGAACGAGGTCCCGGTCTACCTGTCGGCGTTGCGCGCCGGCGCCTTGAGCGTCGGGGTCAACCTGGCGTTCCGGGCCGAGCCGACAGACTGGCGATCCCAGGTGCCGTTGTTCTCCGGGCTGCGGGCGGAGGTGAGCGCCGCCGGCTCGCCGCCCGCCGGCCGGCCGGGCCGGGTGACGGCGCGGACGATCAAGTTCTTCGTCGACGGGGTGATCGAGTCGGGCACGGCGTCGATGCTGGCGCCGTATCTGGACTGCCCGCACAGCTCGGGCATGCCGCTGTGGACCCGGCCCGAACTGGACGCTGCGGTGGCGGCGTTCTCGGCGGCCGGCTTCCAGGTGCATCTGCACGCCATCGGCGACGCGGCGGTACGCGATGCGCTGGACGCCATCGAGCAGTCGGCCGACGTCATCGCCGATGGGGACCTCCGCCCCGTCATCGCGCACCTGCAGGTGATCGACCCGGTCGACCTCGGCCGGTTGGCGACCCTCGGCGTGATCGCTTGCTTCCAACCGCTGTGGGCGCAGCCCGATCCCCTGCAGGAGGTGCTGACCGTCCCTCGCATCGGCCCGGAGCGGGCGGCGCGGCAGTATCCGATCCATTCGGTGCTCGCCTCCGGCGCGCCGGTGTCGTTCGGCAGTGACTGGCCGGTCACCGACCTGACCCCGGCGGAGGGCATCGCGACGGCGGTGACCCGGCAGACGCCGGACGGCGTTCCGGAGGGCGGTTGGTATGCGGAAGAACGCATCGACCTGCGGTCGGCGCTGGCCGCCTACACGGCCGGCGTCGCCTACCAGGCGTTCCGCAACGCCGGCCGGCTGACGGTGGGTGCAGCGGCGGATCTGGTGTGGCTCGGGGCCGACCTGCGGACGGCCGACCCCGCCGTGCTCCGGTCGGCACCGGTACTCGGCACCTGGGCGGCCGGCGTCCGGACGCACTGACCGGCCACGTCCGGCAGGTAAGTCCGCAGCAGCGTCCGGGGGATCACATCGTCTTGCCTGGCGGCGATCGCCACCTAAGCTGAACCGGTTGTCCGCACGGTGGCGGTGGCCCGTTGGCAGTGGGAAGGAGTGGGATCGACGTGAACATGACGCTGGTCCCGCTGTCCATGTCGGCGTGGGCGCATCTGCCGGAGCAGTGCCGGGCGTGCATTTCCTGGGAGGTGCCGTCGGCGGCGGCGGTGCAGGTGGCCAGCGACCAGGCCGCATTCGAGAAGGAAGTGTGGTTCTCCGGCGTCATGCTGACCTGGGGTTCTGCCGGTCAGATCGTGATGGTCGACGAGGAGCCGGCCGGCTTCGCCCTCTACGCCCCGCCGACAGCGGTGCCCGGTGCGCTGAACTTTCCGTCCGGTCCGGTCTCGCCCGATGCGGTGCTGCTGACGACGGCGCGCATCCTGCCGCAGTTCCAGGGCCAGGGACTGGCTCGGCACCTGATGAACGGAGTGGTGACCGCGCTGACCAGGCGGGGGGTTCGGGCCATCGAGCTGTTCGGAATCGAGGACCGGCCAGTCGCGGACGCGGCCGGGGCGGATGTGCCGCAGTGCCTGCTGCCGGCGAACTTCGCCCGGGCAGTGGGTTTCGTCGACATCCAGCCCCATCACCGTTATCCGCGACTGCGTTTCGAGCTCGCCTCGGGCATCGGCTGGAAGGAACAGGTCGAGGCAGCGCTCGAGCAGCTGTTCACGGTGATCAGCGTGCCGGCGTCGAAAGTGGCGCAGCCGGCGCTGGCATAGAGGTTTCGACGGAATCCGCAGTTCTATCAGGGTTGTCGCGGGCCAGCAGGCGGGCGTAGCTGCCGCCGGCCGCCAGCAGTTCCTGGTGCGTCCCGCGTTCTTGGATGCGGCCGGCGTCCAGCACGACGATCTCGTCCGCGGCAGCGATGGTGGAGAGCCGGTGCGCGATGGTCAAGGTGGTGCGCCCGACGGCCAGTGCTGCCAGCGCCTGCGTGACCGACGCCTCGGTCCGGGTGTCCAGTGCGCTGGTCGCCTCGTCCAGGATCAGCACCTGCGGGTTGCGCAGCACGATCCGGGCGATGGCGAGGCGTTGCTTCTCGCCGCCGGAGAACCGATAACCGCGCTCGCCCACCACGGTGTCGTACCCGTCGGGGAGGCGCTCGATCAGCCCGTCGATCTGCGCCGCCCGGGCGGCAGCGCGCAGTTCCTCCGGTGTCGCATCGGGTTTGGCGAAGCGGAGATTCTCGGCGATCGACGCGTGCAGCAGATAGGTCTCCTGGGAGACGATGCCGATGGCGCCGGCCAGGTCGACCTGGGTGAGGTCGCCGAGGGAGATGCCGTCGAGGGTGACCTGCCCCTGGTCCGGCTCGTACAGCCGCGCCCCGAGATAGCCCAGGGTGGTCTTGCCGGAGCCGGTGGCGCCGACGATCGCGACATGGCGACCCGGCGCAACCACCAGGTCGATGTCGTGAAGGGTGGTGCTGCCGGTACCCGGATAGCTGAACGAGACATGGTCGAAACGCAGTTCGCCGTCGATGATGTCGAGTTTCGCCGGGGTGGCCGGCTCGGCGATGTCGATCGGCAGGTCGAGGTATTCGAAGACCCGGCGGAACATCGCCAGCGATGTCTGCACGTCGACACCGGTCGACAGCAGCTGCATCATCGGGCGGAACAGCTGACCCTGCAGGGTGGTGAAGGCGACCAGGGTGCCGACAGAAACCATTCCGGTGGTGCTAGAAACGGTGAACGCCGCGGCGAGGTAGATGGCGGCCGGCAGCACCGAGATGATGATGCCGATGCTGGACTGGCGCCAGCGGCCGGTCATCGCCGACCGCACCTCCAGGTCCGCCAGCTCCTCCGATGCCGTCGAGAACCGTTGCGACAGTTCGGCACTGCGGCCCATCGTCTTGGTCAGCAGGATACCCGACACCGATAGCGACTCGGCCACCATCGAGGACATGTCGGCCATCCGCTCCTGGCGGTTGACGGCGATCTGCCGGCGCATGCCGCCGACCTTGCGCGAGATCCAGACGAACAGCGGAACCAGCACCAGCGACACCATGGTGAGTTTCCAGTCCAGCGCCAGCATGGCGACGAAGGTGGCGATCACGGTGGTGCCGGAGGAGACGATGGTGGTGGCGGTGCTGGTCACCGTCGCCTGCATGGCGCCGATGTCATTGGCGATGCGGGACTGCACTTCTCCGGTCCGGGTCCGGGTGTAGAAGCTCAGCGAGAGCTGTTGCAGGTGGCTGTAGACGGCGGTGCGGAGCCGATGCATGACGCCCTGGCCGACCAGCGTCGACTGCCGGGACTGCACGACGCCCAGCACCGTGGTGCTGACGGCGACGACGATCATGCCGGCGGCCAGCACTGCGGTGCCGGCGGTGTCGCGGGACGGCAGGGTGACGTCCAGGATCTCGCGCAGCAAGAAGGGCGAGGCGAGCGAGATCAATGACGCCAGCACGATGAGCGCCGCCACGAAGGCCAGCTGCCGTCGGTAGGCGGTGAACAGGGAGAGGATGCGGCGGACGTCACCGGGTCGGGCCGACGGGGCGGGCCGATCGTCCGGTGTGCGGTTACGGCTGGTGCCCTTGCCGGGCTTGCTGCCGGCGGTCCGTCCGCCGTCGGGCCGGCCCGACGGCGATGATTCGGGTGATCGAGTGGCCGTAGTCATGGGCACTCCCTTCTACTCGAGCATGTTCGGGTTCATCAACTGAGGATAGCTCATTATGAGGTAGGCTCATATTCGACCGGTATAACCACGGAGCCGGTGCAGATGTTCCCGATGGGAGGGAGGACGGTGCCGATGAGCTCGGTGACCACCGCTGAGCTGGTGGAGCGACTGATGAGAACAGCGCACCGGTTGCGCCGGGCGTCGGTGATAGCGCTGGCGCCGCTGGGGCTGACCCCGGCACAGGAGCGCATGTTGCGGTTGGTGTCGCGCGGCGAGACACCCTGGCGGATGGGCGAACTGGCCAGCCGGATGGGTATCGTGCCGCGGTCGGCGACCGGACTGGTGGACGGTCTGGAAGCGGCGGGTCTGGTCGAGCGGACCATTGATCCGGCCAACCGCCGTTCCATCCTCGTCACCCTGACCGACCACGGCCGGCAGGTGCAGCGCGAGATGGGGCAGGCGCGTGCCGACGCCGGCGAGCACCTGTTCGCCGGGCTGGACGACCGGGAACGGAGGGTGCTGGCAGAGCTGCTGGACAGGGTCGCCCCGCCCGAGTGACCCGGGCCGGACCGCCTGCCCCCTACCGCGCTCGTAGCACCCACCCTGCACTGGTATGCCCGTCGACGGGCATACCAGTGGGTGCTGGGTCATACGGGTGCTGCAGTGGTTGGCGCCGACTGAGGCGTGCCGCCTGCGGCGTCGGCTGCGCGGGGTGCGGTTTGGGCTTGACCAGCCTGGGCATTGAAGCAAGGGTCGTAGGGGGTTCCGCCGTCACCCCCGAGCTGCGCCCGCAGCCGACAACCAGCCCGACAGGAGGACCATGCCTCCGAACACCGGAACGGACGCCTTTGCTGCGCCCCGGCCGACGATCGTCCGCGCGGATCGGCTCGCTGGGCATCCTGGCCTGGGAGTTTGCCGATCAGTAGCTGTCGGCATCAGCCAATTCGACATCTAGCAGCTCTACACCTGCACTGGACGGCCTCGGCGCGATGCGCTCCGCGGCCCTGACGAAGGAAGAATCGCCGTGGCATCCGGAGAACCGCCAGAGAAGACCCGCAAGAATCGTCGGCGGGCCATCATCCTCGCTGCCTCGGCCGTGGCGGTCATCATCATCGCCATCGTCGTCGTCCTGCTGCTGGCCGGCGGCGATCAGACCAAGGACGGGACCGGCCGCGACCAGCAGAGCACCCAGGCGACGCTGACCACCGGCACGCAGAGCGGCTCCGGCGGATAGCGACCCACCGGTGGGGAGCCGGAGCGGCCGGAAACCACTTCGGACCGCCTCGTTGCCGGTCCTCGTTCGACGACGAGGGATCAGGCCAGAATCGGTTCGTCCTCGACGTCGGTGGCGGTCGCCGCGGGGTCGGTGTCGATGGAGTGGGTCGTGGGAGGTGCGTCGCCTTCCGGGCGCCGCGGGTAGACCGAGATGTAGAAGCCGTGCTGCAGGTCGCCGTACAGGCCGCTCTCCTCCAGATGTGCCTGCGCGGCGGTGAGTGCGTCTGCCCCATCGGCAACGGTCAGGTCGAACTCCTGACCGGCCACGAGGTTGGAAAGATGGAAAATGCGAGTTTCTGACATAGGACATCGGTTCCCATCAAGGTCTTCGACGACGCAGAACTGGGTCACAACGCTGATCAGCCGGGCTACTTCGTCGACACGCCGCCAGCGACGCCGAGCGCCTCGCCGGTGACGTCACTCGACTCGCCGGATGCGAAGAAGACATAGGCCGGCGCGACTCCCCGGTTGACCCCGGCCCAGCGGTGTGGAGGGGCGTGCTCGGCGATCTTCTCGTCCGTTCTGGTCGCCGTTCTCCAGGATCCCGCCGGCCGGCCCATCTGGTAGGCGGCGTTGTTGACCAGGACGTCGGTGCCCCCCAATTCTTCGACAGCAATACGAACGAATTCCTGGCACTGCTGCTCGCTGCGGATGTCCCCGGGTACGGTGACCGCTTGTCGGCCGGCTTCCTCGACGAG
>CAXSEW010000163.1:0-8380 GCA_964236185.1 uncultured Nakamurella sp.
GACCTGCCGTACCTGCTGACGCTGCCCGGTCACGGCTTCTACTGGTTCGACATCACCCCGGCCAGCGACAAGCAGGGTCAGCGGCCGAGCTATGTCGACGACGGTTTCGGCCGCAGCGAGATGGCCAACCTCGGCGGAGCTGCAGATGCCTGAACCGACCACCGCGCAGGCTCCGGAGACCACGACGCCGATTCCCACGACGCCGATTCCCACGACGCCGATTCCCACGGCGCCGATTCCCACGGCCCCCGACCCGGAGCTGGCCGAGCTGCTGGGCCGGTGGCTGCCGGCTCAGCGGTGGTTCGCCGGCAAGGGGGACGCCGTCGAGGTGACGATCGAGAGTCGCACGCACATTGCGGACCTGCCCGAGCGCTCGTCCGAGCAGGTGCTGTTCACCGTGCCGTCGGCGGTGGGTACCCACCGGTACCAGGTCTGGGTCGGCTGGACGCACGACCTGCCCGAGCGGCTCGCCGGGGTGCTGATCGGTAAGGCCGGCGATCTCACGGCGTTCGACGCGTTGCACGACACCGGCCTGACATCGTTGATCCTGCAGAACATCTCCAGCGGCGCGCAGACCGGCGACATCGAATTCGTGCCCGAACCCGGGGTCGTCGTCGACGACCAGGCACCCGGCAAGGTGATCAGCGCCGAGCAGTCGAACACCTCGATCGTCTTCGGGCACTCGAGCATCCTCAAGGTGTTCCGGCGGCTCGAGCCGGGCACCAACCCCGACGCCGAGGTGCACCGCGCCCTGCACGCGGCCGGTGCGTCGCACATCGCCACCGCGCTGGGCACCATCGAGGGCCCGGTCGCCGGCGAGCGGACCACGCTGGCGCTGCTCACCGAGTTCTTCGCCAACAGCGTCGAGGGCTGGGCGATGGCCACCCAGAGCGTGCGCGACCTGATGGCCGAGGGTGACCTGCGCGCCGACGAGGTCGGCGGCGATTTCGCGGCCGAGTCGCTGCGGCTGGGCCGGGCCGTCGCGCAGGTGCACACCGACCTCGCCAAGGCGTTTGGCACCCGGGACATGGATGCGGCCGGAATGGGCGAGTTGATCTCCGGGATGATCACCACCGCAGAAAAGGTCGCGAGCTATGTACCCTCCGTCGCCGGGCACCTGGACGCCATCCGCGCGACCTTCGCCCGGGCGCAGGAACAGGTCGGGTCGGTGGGCGGGGCGGCGGTCCAGCGAATCCACGGCGACCTGCAGCTGGGCCAGACGCTGCGCACGCTGACCGGCTGGGCCATCATAGATTTCGAGGGGGAGCCGTCGAAATCCATGACCGAACGGAGGGCGATGCACTCGCCGCTGCGCGACGTGGCCGGCATGCTGCGGTCGTTCGACTACGCGGCCAACCATTCCGGCGGCGCGTCGGACTCCCAGCACGCCTACCGTGCGCAGGAGTGGGCCACCCGCAACCGGAAGGCGTTCTGCGACGGCTACGCCGCCGTCGCCGGTTTCGACCCGCGGGACCAGGGTCCACTGCTGGGCGCCTTCGAGCTGGACAAGGCGGTGTACGAGGTCGCCTACGAACACGGCCATCGGCCGACGTGGGAACCGATCCCACTGCAGGCCGTTGCTCGACTGACCAAAACCGGAGGTAAATCGTGAGCAAGCCCAAGAGTGAAAAGGAAGCGCCGATCCCGTCCGGGAAGTTGGAGACGGCCGTCGAATTCGTGACGCCGGAGGCCGCCGCGGCGGCTCCCCAGGCGGCCACACCCGTCAGCCCATCCAGCCCCCGCGCCGAGCCGGCGGCGAGCGCGCCGACGGCACCGGCCCCCACCGGGCCGTCGGTCGGAGAGCTGGAAAAGCTGATCGGTGGCGACACCCACGATCCGCACGGTCTGCTCGGTGCGCACCCGCAGTCCGACGGCAGCACCGTCATCCGCACGCTGCGCCACCAGGCGAAGTCGGTCACCCTCCTGACCGAGGGCCGCGAGCTTCCGATGGAGCACGTACACGGCGGCGTCTTCGCGGTGACCGTCCCCGGGCCGCCGGTGGACTACCGGCTGCGGGTCGACTACGGCCCCGACGCCACCTACGAGGTGGACGATCCGTACCGCTGGTTGCCCACGCTCGGCGATGTGGACCTGCACCTGATCGGCGAGGGCCGCCACGAATTCCTCTGGCAGGTGCTCGGCGCGCATGTGCGCTCCTACGACACCCCGCTGGGCAGCGTCACCGGCACCTCGTTCGCGGTGTGGGCGCCCAGCGCCCGCGGCGTCCGGGTCAGCGGCGACTTCGACCACTGGTCGGGCGCCGGCCAGCCGATGCGCTCGCTCGGCTCCTCCGGCGTCTGGGAGATCTTCCTGCCCGACGTGCACGCCGGCACCCGGTACAAGTTCCAGATCCTCGGACAGGACGGGGTGTGGCGGGAGAAGGCCGATCCGATGGCCTTCGAGTCCGAGATCGCCCCGGCCACGGCCTCGGTGGTCAGCACCAGCAGCTACGACTGGGCCGACGACGACTGGATCGAAACGCGCACCACCACCGACCATCTCACCCAGCCGATGTCGATCTACGAGATTCACGCCGGATCCTGGCGGACCGACATCGGCTACCGGGAGATGGCCGACGCGCTGGTCGCCGAACTGGGCGAGACCGGCTTCACCCACGTCGAGTTCCTGCCGCTGGCCGGCCACCCGTTCACCGGGTCCTGGGGATATCAGGTCACCTCCTACTACGCGCCGGTCCCCCAGTTCGGCTCGCCCGACGACCTGCGCTACCTGATCGACCGGCTGCACCAGGCCGGTGTCGGCGTCATCCTCGACTGGGTGCCGGCGCACTTCCCGAAGGACGCCTGGGCGCTGGGCCTCTTCGACGGCACCGCGCTGTACGAGCATGCCGATCCGCGCCGCGGTGAGCAGCCCGACTGGGGCACGTTCGTCTTCGACTTCGGCCGGCGGGAGGTCAAGAACTTCCTGGTCGCCAACGCGCTCTACTGGCTCGAGGAGTTCCACATCGACGGGCTACGGGTCGATGCGGTGGCCTCGATGCTGTACCTGGACTACTCGCGCAAGGAAGGCGAGTGGCTGCCGAACGTCTACGGCGGGCGGGAGAACCTCGACGCGGTGGCGTTCCTGCAGGAGACCAACGCGACCGTCGGCAAGCGGTGCCCCGGCACGGTGATGATCGCCGAGGAGTCGACCGCCTGGCCGGGAGTCACCCGGCCCACCTACCTGGGCGGCCTGGGCTTCCACCTGAAGTGGAACATGGGCTGGATGCACGACACCCTCGGCTACATCGCCAGGGAGCCGATCTACCGGGCGTGGCACCACAACGAGCTAACCTTCTCGATGATGTACGCCTACACCGAGCAGTTCGTGCTGCCCATCTCGCACGACGAGGTGGTGCACGGCAAGGGCACGCTCTGGGGCAAGATCCCCGGCGACGAGTGGCAGAAGGCGGCCACCCTGCGGGCCTACTTCGCCTACATGTGGGCGCATCCGGGCAAGCAGCTGCTGTTCATGGGCCAGGAGCTCGGTACCCCGTGGGAGTGGAGCGAGTCGGTCGAGGTGCCGTGGCGGCTGAAGGAGTACCCGCTGCACAACGGCGTCCGCACCCTGGTCGGCGACCTGAACCGCGTCTACAAGGGCGCACCGGCGCTGTACACGCAGGATTTCCTGCCGGAGGGCTTCCGCTGGATCGACGCGAACGACCGGGACGGCAACGTGCTGGCGTTCCTGCGCTGGGGTTCCGACGGGTCGGCGCTGGTCTGCGTCGTCAACTTCTCCCCGCAGCCGCACACCGGCTACCGGGTCGGGCTGCCGTTCAGTGGCGTCTGGCGCGAGGCGGTCAACACCGACTCACTGAGCTACGGCGGGTCCGGGGCCGGGAACATGGGCGCCGTCGTCGCCTCGGACCAGGCCTGGCACGGGCTGCCGTCGTCCGCGACGCTGACCGTGCCGCCGCTGGGCGCGCTGTGGCTGGTGCCCGAGTCTGCGCCCTCCTGACCTGGTCCGGTTGACCCTCGACCGGGCCGCGCCGCCCCCGACCGGGCCCCGCGCAGGAGTGCTGCGGGGTCCGGTCGTCGGCGTGCTGACCCTGCTGCTGGCGGCGGCCATGGCGGCCGTGGCGATCGTGGCGGCGCACGCCGGCAGCGGCGGGACGGCCGGTTCGCCGCTGGCGGCCGAGACCATCCTGACCGACGTGCCGCCGGCGCCGGTGCGCCATCTCGGCCCGGCCACCGCATCCACCGAGCACGACGACGCTGCGGCCGGCGCCGTGCTTTCCGACCTCGGGGTCTTCTGGACCGCGGCCCTGCCGGCCGACTTCAGGCGCCCGTTCACCCCACTGACCGGCGGATACGTGTCCATCGACGCGACCGCTGCGACCGGCAGCGGGCCGTGCGTGTCGAGTCCGGATCAGATCGCCGGCAATGCGTACTACTGCCCCGGTTCCGACGCCATCGTCTACGACTCCGCCGGCCTGGTGCCGGTACTGCTCGGCCATTACGGTGTCGCCGGCCTCGCCGCCTCGTTCGCGCACGAGTTCGGGCATGCCATCCAGGCGCGCATCGGCCCCACCGCCGCCGTCCGGGCCGAACACCCCGCGCAGTACCCGAACCTGCTGATCGAAGCGCAGGGAGATTGCTACGCCGGTTCGTTTCTCGCCTGGGCGGCGGCCGGGTCGGCGCCGCATCTCCGGCTGCCGGAGTCATCGATGGTGCGGGCGGTGGCACCGCTGCTGGACTTCCGCGACCCGGTCACAGTTCCGGTCGACGACCCGACCGCGCACGGGCTGAGTCTGGACCGGCTCGACTCGCTGCTGCGTGGATTCCGCGGCAGCCCGAAGGCCTGCTCCTCGCTGGCCGCCGGCGAGCTGCGGCCGACGTTGGGTCGTCTCGGGGTGGTCGCCGGCGGAACCACCCCGCGATTCGCCGGTACCGATGCTGCCGTCGCGGCTGGTCGGCTCTCGGTGGGCGCCTTCGCCGCCGGGTTGCCCGCCGTGACCTCCGGATCGTCCGTCCGGCCGTCGGCTGCTGACCTGACCGCGGCGGCGCCGTACGGGCAGTTCGCCGCTGCGGCCGCGGAGGCGCTGGCGGTGGGGCGGTCGCGCACCGGAACACCCGCGGGTGCAGCGTGTTTCACCGGGGCGTGGGCAGCCTCGGTATTCGGCACCGCCCCCCGAGGGGCACTGGGTTCATGGGCCGGCGACGCCGACGAGGCGCTGGACATGATCCGCGCCCGGCCGGCGGTAACCTTCGCCGAGCTGACCGGCTATGCCGACGGGTTCGCGCGCGGCTGGGCCGCGTGCGCGGCCTGACCGGTGCGGGCCTCTAGTAGAGCGCGGCGGCCAGCCGTCGGCGGGCCTGCTTGACCATCTCCTCATCCGGCACGAACAGACCGAACAGTTCGATCAGGTGCTCGCGGGCGGCCGTGCGCTCGGCGCCGGCGGTGCGCTTCACGGTCGCGATCAACCGGTCGAATCCGGCCTCGACCTCGCCGCTGGCGACCAGCAGATCGGCGGCGGCGCACTGCAGTGACACATCGTCGGGATCGGCATCGGCATCGGCGATGGTGGTCGTGGCCAGGGCGTCGGTTCTGGCCAGGAACGCAGCCTGCGCCAGCGCGGCGGTGGCCCTGACGTTCCCGGGCTCGGCCGCCAGGATCGCCTCCAATTCGGTCCTGGCGGTGTCGTACTCCCCCGCCATCAGTGCGTCCTCGGCGGCAACGAAGCGGTCGTCCTCCGGCTCGGCAGCCGGCCCGGGATCCACTCCGGCGGCGTCCTCGGCCGCCTTGATGCCCGGCATGCGGTCGCGCAGCGCGTCCAGCAGCGTGGTGATCCACTCGCTCACCGACGCTTCGTCGGCCGGGCCGGCGTAGGCGTCGATCGGCTGACCGGCGGCCACCGCGACGATGGTCGGGATCTCCCGCGCCTGGAATGCCTGGGCCACCCGAGGGTTGGTGTCAACGTCCACCCGGGCCAACACCCAGGCTCCGTGGCCGCGTTCCACCACTGCGTTGAGCGCCGTGGACAGAGCGACCGACAGGGTGGACCGGCCCGACCACAGGTCGAAGACCACCGGCACTTCGGCCGAGGCCTGGACGACCTCGCCGAAGGAGGCCTCGTCGACCTCGATCGCGTACTTCGACGGGGGCGTCTGCGCCGCGGTCGGACTGCCCGCCGCCGGCGTCTTGAGAGCGGATAGGTCGATGGCGCCGGCGAATGCGGCCGACAGCGCGGCCTGCTGGCGAGGGTCCGGACGGGTCATTGATCTATTTTCTCACGAGGTAGGCGGCCGGCGAACCTGCGCGTCGGGCACATCAGGCGGCCCAGTGCAGCGCATGCCAGGACGGCAACTCCGTCGGAGGTGGTTCCGGCGATGGGATCTCCACGGCGCGGTGCCGCCCGATCCGGACCGCACCGGCGGCCACCTCGGGGGCGCGATGGCGTCCCACCACCGGCGGGCGGAGCGGCCACGCCTTGTCGACGACGGCATTCGACCGGCCGCGAGAACGGGCATAGGCCTGCAGGTGCACCGCCCAGTCGTGATGCCAGCCGACCTGGGCGCTGTGCAGCGTCTCCGCATCGGTGCGGGCGATCAACCCGAACTGGGCTGCCATCGCGCGCGCCACGGCCGCGGCCGTCACGGCGTCGCCGGCGGCGCAGTGCGCGGGCTCTGCCGACACCTGGTAGTGCTCCGCCGTCGCGGCCAGGGTGCGCTTGCCGGGCCGGTACCGATCGAGCCCGCGGTCGATCACCAGCGGATCGATCACCCAGGCAGCCGGCCACCACGGCCGGGTGGCCAGCCGGGGAAGGCCGCACCGCACCGCCTCGGCGTCCAGCAGGGTCAGGTCGTAGGGGGCGTTGAAGATGACCACCGGTAGGCCTGATCGCCAGGCAGACTCCAGCTCGGCGATGATCTCCGGCACGGCGACCTCGGTCGGCATGCCGCCGGCCCGGGCCTGGTCGGTGCTGATGCCGTGCACGGCGGACGCCGCTGCGGGGATCTCCGTCACCGGGTCGACGAGCCACTGCCTCGACCTGCTGACCGTGCCGGATTCGCCGAGATGGATGACGGCGGCGGTCACCACCCGGTCCGTGGTGGTGTTCACGCCGGTCGTCTCCAGGTCGAAGCCGACCAGCGGGCCGGCGTGCCACACCGGGCCGGCGGCGAACGGGTTCGAATTCATGTCCGGAACGCTACAAGTGCACCCCGACAGTCGGGCTGCCCCGCGCCGCGGCCGGGCGGGCGCGTGCGAACCGGACGGGCGGTGTCGGCGACGGTCAGACGGGCGTTGCCTCACACCGGCGGTGTCCCGGCGACCAGCTCGAGTGCGGCGTGCACCAGGTCGCGTTTCGTCGGCCACCGGCGGTAGCGGGCACCCAGTCCCGAACCGGCTCGCTGCGCCACGTCCGAGGGCGCGATGAGAGAGGTGATCAACTCGACCGCCTGCTCACAGCCTGACGCTCTCCGGAATCACCGGGTGCGCGGGAAGCGCGAGCAACACCGCAACGGCGCCCAGCAGGCAGACCGCCCCGGCGGTGAGGCAGCCGGCGTGCAGACCGGCAATGAATCCATCGCTGACACTGTTCCGGAGACCGGCCGCGACAGCGGCAGGCGCCTGGTCGGCGACCGCAAGTCCCTGCGCCAGACCAGCCTTGGCCGTATCCCTGGCCGCCGACGGCAGCGCGGCCAATGCTGACGACCGGTCGAGGTGCTGCAGGTAGAGGCTGGAGTAGATGCTGCCGAGCACCGCCACGCCCAGGTTGCCGCCGATCTGCCGGTCGCGTCGTCCGGTTTCCAGCGGGCTCAGGTATTGCAATTCCTGCATGAATTGGGTGATCAGGAAGATAAACCCGAAGAGAGCGAAGAACGCGACCGTCACCGCGCCGCTGGCGGCGCTGAATCGGAGGTTGCCGAATATGGTCACATCGATCAACGGGTCGGCCTGGTTCCCTTCCACGACGACGAAAACGGCCAGCGCGACCGCCACGAGGGCGAACCCGACCAACGTCGGCCAGGATGTCCAGCCGCCCTGCTGACCGCGATCTCCGGCCACGCCGGCGAACAGATGGCCGACCGCATGCGCACCGCCATCGCCGCGACCGATCCTCACGAGAGCGGCGCCTAACGAACCCGCGCGCAGTTCCGCGCCACCGGAGCCGCCTACATCGATTTCGCGCTCACCGAACCAGGGCTGTTCGCAGTTGCGTTCCAGGGTGACGCGAGGTCCAACCGGTCCGACGACCCCGCCTGCTCGCCGCCGTTCCAACTCCTGGTCAACTGTCTGGACGATCTGGTCGATACCGGAACCCTCGAGCCCGGAAACCGCCCGTACAGCAACATTGCGGCGTGGGCCGCCGTCCACGGCCTCGCCGTCCTCCTCCCGGACGGGCCCCTGCACCAGCTGCCGGCCGACGTACGCAATGCCG
>CAXSEW010000164.1:0-8378 GCA_964236185.1 uncultured Nakamurella sp.
TGAACATCCTGGCCAGGACTGCCCGCGCGGTCCTGGGACGATCCGGGGCGTACTGATGTCCTCGTCCATGCGTCGCTATCCCGCTGCGGCCCAGACGGAGTCCGATGCTGCGCTCGCCCTGTCGCTGCCCACCGGAAATTCGCACGGCTGGGTGGTCGGGTACCGCCACCGGGTCATGCTGACCGATGTGGTCATCATTTCCGCGGTGGTGATGATCAGCCAGAACCTCCGGTTCGGCGGGACGACCGCCGGGTTGCTGACAGCGCAGCAGACCGTCGGCTACTGGATGATCAGCCTGCTGCTGGCCGTCGGGTGGGTCGTCGCGCTCGCGCTGCACGGGGCCTGGGATGCCAAGAGTCTGGGAGCAGGGCCGACGGAGTTCCGGCGGGTCACGGTGGCCACCTGCGCCGTGATCTCCTGCACCGCAATCATTTCCTTCCTCGGCCGAATGATGCTGGCCCGCGGTTACCTGGCGATCGCCTTCCCGCTCGGTCTGCTGGGTCTGCTTGCCGGTCGAGGGGTGTGGCGACTGCTGCTGGCCGAGCACCGACGAGCTGGCACCCATCTGAGTTCTGTTCTGGTGGTCGGCGGCCGGGCGAGTGCTGCGGCTCTGGCGCAACGCCTGCGGAGCCGACCGGAAGCCGGCTACCGGGTCGCTGGACTGTGCGTCCCCGGGGCCGTCCCGGCGATCGAGAAGCCGGCCGAGGTGCTGCACGATTTCCCGGTCGTCGGCGGTACCGGAGACGTACTGCGCGCGATCCAGGCGTCCGGGGCCGACACGGTGGCGGTGGCGGCGTCGGACACCTTCGGGCCGGAGGACATCCGGCGGCTGGCCTGGGAGCTCGAGGGCACCAGCATCCAATTGATCCTGGCCCCCGCGCTGACCGACGTGGCCGGACCGCGGATCCACATCGAGCCGGTCGCCGGGCTACCGCTGATGGACGTGCGGGCACCGCAGTTCGACGGCCCCCAGCTGCTCGCCAAGGGCGTGCTCGACTACCTGGTCGCGGGGCTGGGCCTGATAGTGCTGTCTCCGGTCCTGCTGTGCACGGCCCTGGCCGTTGCGACGTCCGGCTGGCCGGTGTTCGACCGGCCCATCCGCATCGGCCGGGCAGGCCGACCCTTCCGCCTGTTCCGCTTCCGCACCGGGACAGCGGCGGCCGACCGCAGCACCAGGGTCGGGCGGCTGATCCGTAGCGCGGGCGTCGACCGGAGCGCTGCGCTGTTCAACGTGCTCCTCGGGCACATGAGCATCGTCGGTACCAGGGCGATCCGGCCCACCGAGATCTACCGCCCGGGAATCCACCTCGAGCGGCGGACCAGGCTGCGACCGGGAATCACCGGCCCGGTGCAGGTGCTGGGCCGCTGCGATCTCAGCGATGCCGATCAGATCCAGCTCGAGCTGCGGTACCTGGAGAACTGGTCAATTCCGCGGGATCTGTTGATCATGGCCAGAGCACTGGGTAGCCGGTTGCACCGACGGCAGATCCAATCGCCGGCCTCGCCGGGGCGGTAGCCGCCGTGTCATGGCCGATGTTCGTCGCCCAGGTTGCCGTGGCGCGGTGCACCGGTGTGGAAGTCGACCCTGGCCGGGTTCTTCACCGACGCAAATCTCGGCACCGGCCGGATAGTGCTGGGCGTGGCAGCGAATCTGGTCGTACTGGCGGTACTTGCCATGTGCCGGGGCTGGTACGCCCTGCGGGACAGGAGCTCCACGGTCGGCTCGGGTCGGCTGACCATCGCCGCACAGTAGGGAACCGGAGAGCCGGCCCCCAGCGCGCTGGCAGGGACCGCCACTTTCGGTGGAACTTGTCTCATCCCCGACGGCGGGTCGGGTCGCTCCGCTGCGTAGCGGCGACCACAGCGGCCGCACAGTTCACGATCGAGCGGATCATCTGCGCGATGAGGTCCCCAACTGAGTGCATCGGTCACTCCCTGGTGATCGTGAGCCCGACCGGCGGCCAATTCGTGACCTAATGGTGGATCGACCACAAAAGGGCTATCGGGAGCGAGCACGATCCGTCACCGACCATTTAGTACCGAAATGTTGCCGACGGCGACCGTAGGGTCGAGCGCTCTTCACAAGGTCAACCCGAACGCGCAAGATTCGACTGACGGCTAGTAAGAATCCAGCCCTGAAACCGGTGGTGAAGACGCCCTCGGGGGTAGGAAGCCCAGAGGTCCCAGGTATTGCAGCCGCTACTATTCGAGGAAGGAACGGAGCGTGAAAAAAACGCCGGCTGTTCCACTTTTTCCAGCGAGGTGAACATGACCGACATTGATACCCGACCACTGTTGCGGTCCGACGACGCAGCACCAGCCACGCCATCTTCGGTGCTGGCTGCTCACCATGCCGCCTGCGTGTGGCCGTCCCGGCCGGCGCAGCGGATCGCCGTCATCACCAGCCGGTCGGCCAGCAGCGCCGTGGTCTCCGCCGTTCGCGAGATGCTGACCGGCGATCAGATCGTCCGTTGGGTCGAGCAGGGACCGCATGCCCACCAGACCAGCGATCAGACCCTGTCCCGGTCGAACGACATGACGTCGTGGTGGGAGTGGGCCGATGTCGTCATCACCGAGCCCCGCGACGAATCGATCGCCGACTGCGTCGAGCGCGGCTTCGTTCCGGTCGTCGCGATGACCCGGCGACTCCGTGACCCGCTGGGTGCGCGACGCGCACTCCAGACGGTGCACCCGTGGTCCTCTCGTGGCCTGGCTCTGCAGCTGTGCCTGACCAAGCCGGCACCCGGTGTGCTGCAGGCAGCGATGGGTGTGCGAGCGCTGCCATGCGCGAGCCTGCACAGCGTTGCGAGCAACGCTGCCTGAGCTTTCTTCGGCACTGGCACGGGTGCGTGAGAAAAACCCTCGGTATTTGCTCTGTTCCGCCACATTACGCGTGCACCACCGGTTACAGTCGGGCGTCGAAAGTGCAAATCCAGATTCATGGACGATGTCGCTGATATCCGACGTAGCTGAGCCGAAGGGGCCCACGTGGTAATTGGGCCGGCCCACTTCCGGGCACCTCGAGTGCAACTGCAGGACAGCGCAGGGAACGCCGTGCTGATGATCCGCGATGCAGGCTGTTCGATCGCCGGCCGGCCGATCTTCGGGAACCTGCACCTCGAGATCAAGGCGGGCGAACGGGTACATTTGTCCGGCGCGAACGGCGCCGGTAAATCTACCGTGCTGCGATGCATTTCCGGCACCATGCCGCTCACCACCGGCATGGTCACAATCATCGGTCAGCTCGCCGGCTCGCTGCTCGCAAGAACCATGGTCGGCTCCTGCATCGAACCCGAGCGCGGCCTGTACCCCAACCTTTCCGCTCGCGACAACTTGCTGTTTGCTGCTCGACTGCGCCAGCGCGGTCAGGATGTGCGCGCGGCCGTACGTGATGTGGAAATCGAGCTGGGTATCAGCGACTTCGCGGCGGAAAAGGTCCGGCACTATTCGGCGGGCATGCGGGCGCGGGTGGCGATCGCCCGGGCGCTGCTGGGCTCCCCGGTGCTGTTGCTCCTGGACGAGCCCACTCGCAGCCTGGATCAGGCGGGCCGGGAGCTGCTGTGGTCGGCGCTGCGGCGGCGCCGCTCCGTCGCCTGTCTGATCACCTCGCACCTGCCATCGGATCAAGTCGAATGTGACCGCAGCCTGACCTTGGTCGGTGGTCGGTGACGGGTCCGCTGGCGGCGGCGAACCCACCGGCCGGGCCGCGGGAGAACGGTGACGGCGGTTCCCGCGGGGTGGACCTACCCGGCGGGCCCCGAGCGGACCGACCGTTTGGCGCCGTGCTGGCGATGTTCCGCCGCGACCTCGCCGACGGTCGGCTGTTCGGTGCCTCCATCGTGCTCGACATCGCCTACGGCGTGGTCAATCTGCTGATCTTCCTGTTCATCTCGCGCGTGGTGCACCATCCCGGGCAACAGGGTCTCGGCCCGTCTTCCACCTACTTCGATTTCGTGGCGGTAGGACTGGCCTTCATGCTGATTGCGCAGGTGACCTGCGCCCAGGTGTGCGCCCGCGTGATGGAGGAACGGCGCTCGGGGACTCTCGAAGCTCTGGTCCAGGCACCGATCGGGCGGCCAGCGGCCGCGGTGGGCATGGCGGCCTATCCGCTGATGATCGGAATCCTGCGATCGGTGGCGTACCTGACGGTGGCCTGCGCGCTGCTCGGCGTCCATCCGGCCGGGGCGCACTGGTTCGGTGCTGCCATCGTGCTGCTGGTCGGAGCCGCCGCGACTACCGGTATCGCCATCACCATCGGCGCATTCGCCGTGGCGTTCTCCCACGCCACCGCGGTCTCGCGGACCGTCATCATCGCGCTGGGCTTTCTGTCCGGAGCCTACTTTCCGGTCGGCGGCCTGCCGGCCTTTTTCCGGCCGATCACCGATGTTCTGCCCACCCGAATGGCCATCGACGGCCTGCGGACGGCGATCTCCGGGGGAAGTTGGTGGCCCACGGCACTGTTGCTCATCGCCTGTACCGCCGTGATCGTACCGGCATCGATGTGGCTGTTTTCTGGCGCTGTCGCCCGCGCGATCCGAAAAGGCGTGCTCAGCCATGGATGATGTCTCGCAGATCGCGGTTCCGCCGGCCGAAAGCGTACTGAAGATCGAGCCGCAGCACACCGCGCGACGTGAGTTCGGCGACGAGTCCGTGGTGCTGGACCTGCAGGCGTCTGTCTACTTCGGGCTGAATCGTTCCGCCGGCGTGCTCTGGCAACAGTTGCTGTCGGGCGCCACCCGCCGTCAGCTGGTCGAGACCTTGTTGGCGGACGGGGCGCCAGCGAGAAGCGTTCACCAGGTTGGCAGGGACGTCGACGATTTCGTCCTTGCGCTCCGCAGGGAGGGCTTGCTCAATGACGTCGACGCTTAGCGTCCCATTGACCGCGACTGCGCAGCTGGCCGGTCGCTCGGTGTACGGGCTCATCGTGCACGGGCTCGACGACGTCGGCGAACTGCTGCCCCGCGAAGCGCAGCGGTCGGCGGCCCGCGCGACAGAGGTCCGCGTCGACCAGCTCGATGCGCCGCCGCCGCCGCCGCACGAACTGGACAGCGAACGGGTCGTCCGACAGCTCGCCGACGGCCGCCACCTGGAGATGCACCGATCGCCGGGAAGGGCCACGTTCTACGGCGCGCGGCTCGAGCCCGATGTGCTGGCCCACCCGTACCTCGCGCCGGTCGGCGTGACCTTCGGTCGGTGGGCCGGACGTGAGGCCTTCCACGCCGGAGCGTTCGTGGCGGGCGACCGGGCGTGGATCGTGGTCGGCGGCCGGACCGCGGGGAAGAGCACGCTGATGGCGGCGATGGCTGCGGCGCACGTCCCCGTCCTGGCCGACGACATGGTGATCACCGATGGCAGCGTCGTGTTCGCCGGACCCCGCAGCATCGACCTCCGGGAACCAGTGCAGGGCCTGCAGATGACGTTGAACGGATCCCGCAACGGCACTCGCCTTCGTTTTCCGCTGCCGGTGGTTCCCAACCGCGTTGCGCTCGGCGGCTGGATCTTTCTGCACTGGGCGACCGCGACCAACCTCCGGCCCGTTGCTCCGCTCGATGTGCTGTCCCGGGTCGCCCGCCGCCGCGTGCTGCCGGGGTTGCCGAGCGACCCGGCTGTGGTCCTCGACCTGGCCGCCGCGCCCGCGTTCGACTACGGACGGCCGCGCGACTGGGCCGCCCTGCCCGACTCCATCGACCTGCTGCTCAACGCTGCGGGCAACGCCCGAACTGGACTGCCGTCATGACTGAACCGGTGGACACGCCCGCCCGACCGGCTGCGCAGCCCAGCCTGCTCGCCGTTGCGCGCTGCCTGGCGCTCGACTCGCTGGCCGCGAGCACGGCCGACCTGCTGGCTGGGGCCGGCATTGCGTGCGTGCTGTTGAAGGGCCCGGCCACCGGTGCTCGGATCTTCGGCGATGACCGCAATCAGCGGCTGTACTCCGACGTGGACCTGCTGATAGCCCCGGACCGATTTGCCGCTGCCGAGAAAACGTTGGCGGACAGGGGCTATCGGCCGCGCGTCGTCGGCCTGCGGGAATCGGAATGGGTCTGGCACGAACGCCCCTGGGCCGCACCGAACGCCGACCTGACCGTCGACCTGCACCGGGGCTTCGCCGGCGTGGGGGACGCAGCCGCGTTCTGGGCCGCGGTCTGGGCGGGACGGGAGATTCTGGAAGTGGCTGGCGAGGTGCTCGCCGTGCCCGGGCCGGCCGCCGCCGCGCTGATTCTCGCCCTGCACGCAGCCAGCCCCGGCGTCACCCGGCGGAAGCCGTTGGACGACCTGACCAAGGGCAGAGCGGTTCTCGGCCCACTGGTCTGGGCGGCGGCCGTTGAGTTGGCCAAGGGGGTCGACGCCGAGCCGGCCTGTCGGGCGGGATTGGAGTTACTGCCGGACGGCGCGGCCCTCGCCGATCAGCTCGGATTGAGCGGGGAGATAGCGGCCAGTGGTCGGCTGACCGCCCGTCAGTCGTCGCAGTTGTCGGTGAGTCTGGCAAAGCTGCTGGAGACGTCCTCTGCCGCAGAGCTTGCGGTTTTTCTCAGTCGCAAGTTAGTGCCGTCGCCCGCACTGCTGAGGATGCGGGATGGCGGCATCGGGGCCGGACCGAGGGCCCTGGTGCGGGGCTATCTCCGGCGGTGGGCTCGAGCGGCAGCCGGGTCCCGACACGCGTTGGTCGAGCTTCGAGACGTCCGGCGGGATGCTCCCAAACGTCACCGGCGGCGGTACCGAGCCGATATCGGTTCAGCAGCCTTCATTCTCACTTCACCCGGCGCCGCTCGAACCTTGCTCTGGTCGGTGCGGATGGTCGGTCGGGTTCGGAAACAGTTGCCCCAGCGTCCGTTCAGCGAAGTCGTCCTGTCCACGCCGCCGGCCTTGGATGTGCGGTCCAGATCGGCGATGAACGCCGGGCTACGCCTGCGGCGGGCCAGCTGCCTGGAGCGGGCGTTGCTGCGACAGCGGTTCGACGCCGCGAATGGCGTCCAACGAACGCTGATCATCGCGGTCACCAGCCCAGCCGACGGTTTCCGCGCCCACTCCTGGTTGGAAGGCGATCGGCAGCAGGACACCTCGATGCGCGAGATCGTCCGCCACCCTGCGACATCTGTGATCGCCGACCCTAGGTAGCGCCCGCTGCTAGCAGTGAGCTGCTACCAGTGGTCGGTCGCCGATGAGATGGTCAGGTTGGCGGCCGGACCGACCAAATCGCTGCCAGCGGTCGGCTTCTGAGCGCAGATCAGGTCGGTGCCGGGCACCGTTCCAGTGATGACGGCGCCAGCGGTGTTCCGGTAGACGACTGGATAGTCACCGATCACGGCGCGCAGGTCGGTGACGGATCTACCCACCATCGACGGCATGGACAGGACGACGCCGGGGCCGATCTCGCCCACATCGCCCCCGCCGGCCGAGCCGGTGGACGCGACGGGCGGGGTGCTGGGCGGCGCCTCCGGCGCGGGGGAGGTTGACGACGGGGTGGGTACGGCCTTCCGAGCGCTGGACACCGGGGTCGCAGTCCGAGTGGTGACGGCTACGGTCGACCTGGTCGCCGTCACCGACGATGACGGGGAGCCAGCCGTCGTGTTGCTCGCGGCCGTGCTCCTGGGGCCGGCGCTGGGCGACGAGGTGCATGACGCAAGCGCTGCTATCAGCACCAGCCCGGCAAGCGTGGCGGTTGACGGCGCTCGACTCATCTGGTGTGCCCTATTCCTGTACTGGTCGTCGAGCCGAGCGATTTGATGTCTCCCGCCGCGTGCCCCGGTCTTCAGCTTATCCGCAAAGTTTGCGGGCATTCGGGATTCGTGGGCGGTCGGCAAATACTTACTGGCCTCCTGTGCTTCCAACAAATCCACTCGGTCGTGGTGAGAGCCGTCATCCGCTGACCATCAGTGAGATCGCCCACTTCACCCACTCGATAGTGGCCCGACAGCAACACGTCTGCCGCAGCAATGAGTACCGGGAGTGGTGCCGGGATTCCTACCCGGAAATCGCCCGGGTGAGCTCCGTCATTCGCTTTTCAATAGCTCCGATAATGTTGTGTTACTGCCGGTATGCTGAGCGGACCCCGCGGCAAATACCGGGACCGCAGTCGGAGAACATCCGCAGAATGTCTGGTCGCTCCGCAGCATCTGCCCAGCAGTGATTGGACACAACGTGCCTGTTTCCGAAGATGCTCGGCCCGAGACTCCCCCTGGAGTGCGCTACGAGAAGCCGACGCTCACTCGGCTCGGCACCCTGGGCGAGTTGACGCTGGGCGGCGTTGTGGGCGCTGACGATGGTCTAGGTGGGGCCGGCGACGACGGTTCGGTCTGACGGCGAGGTCAGGCACCTCGGAATTTCCGCTACCTCGGCCTGCGTCTGCTTGCGCAGTCCGGTGAACGAATGTTGCTGGT
>CAXSEW010000165.1:0-8346 GCA_964236185.1 uncultured Nakamurella sp.
GGTACGTCGATCTGGGCATCGACCGCGACAACCTGCGCCACTACGACCATCCTGCCGAGAAGCTGTCGCACTATTCCAAGCGCACCGTCGACATCGAATACCGCTTCCACTTCCAGGGCAGCGAGTGGGGCGAGCTGGAGGGCATCGCCAACCGCACCGACTTCGATCTCCAGACGCACTCGAAGCACTCCGGCACCGACCTGTCCTACTTCGACCAGGAGTCGGGCGAGCGCTGGACGCCGTACGTCATCGAGCCGGCGGCCGGCGTCGGACGGCCGATGATGGCGTTCCTGCTGGAGGCCTACACCGAGGACGAGGCGCCGAACACGAAGGGCGGCATCGACAAGCGCGTCGTCCTCAAGCTCGACCCCCGGCTGGCGCCGGTGAAGGCTGCCGTGCTGCCGCTGTCCCGCAACACCGACTTGTCGCCGGTGGCGCGGGATCTCGCCGCGCAGCTGCGGAAATCGTGGAACGTCGAGTTCGACGACGCCGGCCAGATCGGCCGTCGCTACCGTCGCCAGGACGAGATCGGGACGCCGTTCTGCCTGACGGTGGACTTCGAGACCGCTGACGACCAGGCGATCACCATCCGGGAACGCGACAGCATGACCCAGGAACGGGTGGCGCTGACCCAGGTCCAGTCCTACCTCGCCGCCCGGCTGGTCGGAGCCTGAGCCAACCCCACCGCCGGTGGGCGGCGTTACCGGCCGATGCCGCCCGGATGCAGGTACTGCGCCGCCGGCACGGTCGTGCCGACGAACCAGGCGTTGATGAACGCGGTGAGGTTCTGACCCGAGATCTTGTTGGCATAGGCGACGAACTCGGTCCATGACGCGGCCTTGCCGCCGTAGGTCGCGGGCCAGCCCTTGAGCAGTGTGGCGAAAGCCTTCTCGCCCATCTGCTTGCGCAGTGCGTGCACGGCCAGCGGTCCGCGGCTGTACACGGCGGTGAACTCGCTACCGGCGCCCATGTCCACCAGTGGGGACGACCAGAATTCTGGATCCGCGACTGCGTCGGCCATCTGATCGACCCAGACGGCATCCAGGTCGGTCTTGTCGACATCCTGGTGCCAGAGCCAGGGCCCATAGGAAGCAAAGCATTCATTGAGGCAGATGTCCGACCAGCGCTGGATCACCACGTCGTCGCCGAACCACTGGTGGGTGAGCTCATGGACGATGGTGTCCGTGTCCACCCAGTCGGCGTAGACCGGCCTGGTCGCGGTTTCCAGGGCGAAGGTGAGCTTCTGTCCGGTATAGATGCCGCCGGCCGCCGCGAACGGGTAGCTGCCGAAATGTGTCGACAGCACCTGCAGGATGCGCTTCGTGTCGGTGGCCAGCTTCTTGTACCTGGCGACGTCGGCGGTGGGCGCGAACACGGAGACGATCGGCTTCCCGTCGACCGTCGTGTCCTTCACCGTGGAGAAGGTGTCGATGTAGATGGTCGCCTCGTAGCTGGTGATCGGACGGGTCTGCACCCAGCGGAACACCTTCATCCCGGCTGGGGCGGGTGGAAGTTCGCTGGTGCCGGGTAGACCGTTGGAGATGACCGACCACTTCTGCGGCACGGTGGCCGTCACCTGATAGGAGGCGGGGTCTGACGGGTGCTCGTTGACCGGGTACCAGGCCGAACCGGAGAACGGTTCACCGATGGCGATGGCTCCGCCGGATGGCGTCCGGTACCACCCGCCGTCGCCGAGATTGGCTGCCCCGCCTGGAATCTGGCTGGGGCGACCGGAATAGGTGACGTCGACCTCGATTTTCGAGCGCGCTTGCAGTCCAGACGCGGGGGTGATGATCAGCTCCGCGCCCTGGTGCGCGAACGCGGCCGCCTTTCCGCCGACCAGGACGGCCGACACCGACATCGTCGGCTGCAGATCCAGGTGGAAGCTGCTCAGCAGTCCGGCCTCGGTCACCGTGAGGGCGACGGCGGTCGTGCCGGCCAGTCGGTTGCTCACCGGGTCGTAGGTGACGTCGATGTCGTAGCTGTCGACCTCGTAGCCGCCGTTGCCCGACGTCGGGTAGTAGGGGTCGCCGATACCGGCCGAGCCGGCGGCACCGTCAGCGGGCGTCGTCGACGTCGGTACGACCGGTGACGTCGGCGCGCTCGAGCCCACGGATCCCGAGCCGAGTGGCGCAGCAGGTACCGCGGGGTTCGATGGCGACGCTGGAGTCGACGGTGGCGCGGTCGGTTCGGTGACGGCCGGCAGCGTGCTCGCGGCTGCCGGGGTGGTTCCCGTGCCAGGCAACCCGGGCGCCGGCACCGCTTCCCCGCCGATCGCGCTGCTGCAGCCGGCCAGCAGGACTACCACGGCGGTGACCAGGGCAAGGCGACTCGGTCTCATCTGTTCGACGCTAGCAAGCGAATCCCGACCGGTGACCTGTCATGGGTGATCGATGACGACCGACACCTGGCAGACCCGGCGTGGGCGGCCACAGTTGTGCTCATGGAACCTTCCGGTGTCCCCGAGCCGACATCGGGGCCTCATGACTCAGCCATTCAATTGACTGGACTGCACAAGAGTGACTGGACTGCACAAGAGTTTCGGCAGCGTGCAAGCCGTGTGCGGCATCGACCTCACCATCGCGCCAGGAGAGGTGGTCGCCTTTCTCGGCCCCAACGGCGCCGGTAAGTCGACCACCATCGACATGGTTCTGGGGCTGAGCAAGCCGGACAGCGGCGCAGTGACGGTCTTCGGAGCCGACCCGAAGCGGCGCGCCTGGCACCGAGCGAGGGTGGCTCTAGCCGCTTCGGCGTGCGCACCCGCCGTGGAGATGCGGTGGCCGCCGCACTGGCAGAATCGTCGATGCCCGGAGCGAGGAGCGGGCTCACCCACGACAACGAGCAGAAAGGCGCCGGCGTGCCGTTTCTCCGTGTCCTGGGACGCTACGTCGCCGGGACGCTGGTGGTCGCTGTGCTGATCGTGCTCGGCGTCGCCCTCCGGGTGGTCCAGGTCGGGAACGAGGACCAGCGGGCACCGGCGCAGGCCATCGTCGTGCTCGGCGCCGCCCAGTACGACGGCCGCCCGTCGGACGTCTACGCCGCCCGGTTGGATCACGCCGCGGCGCTGTACCGGGCCGGTGTCGCGCCCGCCGTGCTGACCATCGGCGGTGGGCAGCCGGGCGACCGACTGACCGAGGGCGAGGCCGGCCGGCAGTACCTGGAGCGCGCCGGTCTGCCGGCCGCGGCTCTGACCGCGGTCGGCACCGGGAGCGACACGCTGTTGTCCCTGCGGGCCGCCGACGAGGTTCTGGGTCAGCGCGGATGGAACTCCGTTGTGCTGGTCACCGACCCCTGGCACAGCGAGCGGTCGCAGCTCATCGCGGCCGATCTCGGCCTGGCGGCGGCGGTCTCGCCGGTCGAGGACGGCCCGTCCACCCAGTCCGGGGTGGCCGGCCGATACGTGCTGCGGGAAACGCTGGGGACGCTGTTCTACCTGCTGACCGGGGGCTCGTCCGGGGCCGGCTCGGCGGTGCTGTAGATGGCCCGTCCGGGGGTGCTCGGCGACTATGCACCGCAGGACACCGAGCGGTTCGTCATCGAGCCGAGCAAGACCGCCGCGCTGCCGATGGCGCGAGCAGTGACCGGCCGCAGTGCGTTCGAGCGGGACCGCGCCCGGGTCCTGCACTCGGCGTCCTTCCGGCGGCTGGCCGGGAAGACGCAGGTGGTAGCCCCCGACGAGGACGACGTCCCCCGCACCAGGCTGACGCATTCGCTCGAGGTCGCCCAGATCGCCCGGGACATCGGCAGCCAGCTGGGCTGCGATCCCGACCTGGTCGACATGGCCGGCCTGGCCCACGACATCGGTCACCCACCGTTCGGTCACAACGGCGAGAGCGCCCTGGATGTGGTCGGTTCGCCGGCCGGCGGCTTCGAGGCGAACGCGCAGAACCTGCGGCTGTTGACCAGGCTGGAGCTCAAGACCATCGCCCCCGACGGCACGCTGGCCGGGCTGAATCTGACCAGGGCGTCGCTCGACGCGGTGGTCAAGTACCCCTGGGAACGCCCATCGCAGGGCGGCAAGTTCGGTGTCTACGCCGACGATGCAGCGGTGTTCGAGTGGATGCGGACCGGTGTCCCCGCCGCTGCGCGGTGCCTCGAGGCCCAGGTGATGGACTGGGCCGACGACGTCGCGTACTCCGTCCACGACGTCGAGGACGGGGTGGCGGCCGGCCGGATCGACCTGACCAGCATCGGCGGCCCGGACGAGCGCGCCGCAGTGGCCGCCGCGGCCGCCGCCTACTCCAGCGAGTCCGCTGCCGACCTGGAGACGGTGCTGACCGACCTGCTGGCGATGCCGGTGATCGCCCGCGGGACGTCCGTTCGCGGGCCGACGGCCGGCGCGGCGCTCAAGCGGGTGACCAGTGAACTGACCGGCCGGTTCGTCACCGGAGCCGTTGCCGCGACCCGATCGGTGTCCGGGACCGATCCGTTGGTGCGGTATGCCTGCGATCTGCTCGTGCCGCGACTGCTGCGCGCCGAGGTGGCGCTGCTCAAGGCGGTGGCGCTGCGGTACGTGATGGCCGACCCGATTCGACGGGCCATCCAGGACAGGCAGCGGGAGTTGCTGACCGAGCTGGTGCGGGTACTCGCCGATCGCGGTGCGCCAGCGCTCGACCCGCTGTTCGCGGTGCACTACGAGGCTGCCGCCGATGACGCCGGCCGGCTGCGGGTGGTGCTCGACCAGGTGTCGCTGCTGACCGACGCGCAAGCTGTCACCCGTCATCGCACGCTGCTCGGCTAGCGGCGGCAGCGATGTGCACGACGGGCCGGAGCGGTGCCGGATCGACATAGACTTCTGCGGTGGCTGGACGGATCACCGACGCGGACAAGGAACGGGTTCGCGACGCCAACCGCATCGACCAGGTGGTCGGCGAATATGTCGCGCTGAAGTCCGCGGGCGGGGGAAACCTGAAGGGCCTGTGCCCTTTTCACGACGAGAAGAATCCGTCGTTCACGGTCAGCCCGGCGCGCGGGACCTACCACTGCTTCGGCTGCAACGAGGGCGGTGACGTCTTCAAGTTCATTGCCGAGTACGAACACATCGATTTCGTCGAATCCGTCCAGCGACTGGCGGACCGGGTTGGCATCACCCTCACCATGGTCGAGGGTGGCACGTCCACCCGCGTGGAGCGGGGCTCCCGGTCGCGGCTGGTCGCCGCCAACAAGGCCGCCGCCGCGTTCTACATCGCCCAGCTGGCCACCGACGAGGCCGCCCCCGCCCGCGCATTCCTGGCCGACCGCGGTTTCGACGACGTGGCAGCCAAGGCGTTCAGCTGCGGCTACGCCCCGGGCGGGTGGGACCAGATGTTCAAGGCGCTCCACGCGCAGGGTTTTACCGCCGAGGAACTGAAGAAGGCGGGCCTGATCCGGGACGGCCAGCGCGGCCCGATCGACTACTTCCAACGTCGTCTGCTGTGGGCGATCCACGACGCCGCCGGCGATGTCGTCGGCTTCGGTGCCCGCCGGCTGTACGACGACGACCGGCTGGAGGCCAAGTACATCAACACCTCCGAGACCCCGCTCTACAAGAAGTCCCAGCTGCTCTACGGGCTCGACCTGGCCAAGAGGGAGATCGCCCGGCAGCGCCAGGTGGTCGTCGTCGAGGGCTACACCGACGTGATGGCCATGCATCTCGCCGGCGTCACCACCGCGGTGGCCTCCTGCGGAACGGCATTCGGTGAGGAGCACATCAGTGTGCTGCGTCGCCATCTGCTGGACAACGACCTCATCCGGGGGCAGGTGATCTACACCTTCGACGGCGACTCGGCCGGTCAGAAGGCGGCGCTCAAGGCTTACGACTCCGACCAGAAGTTCGCCGCCAACACGTTTGTCGCGGTGGCACCGGACGGCATGGACCCGTGTGAGCTGCGCCAGGCGAAGGGCGACGGCGCGGTCCGCGACCTGGTCGCCGGGCGGCAGCCGCTGTTCGCCTTCGCCATCAGATCCACGCTGGACGGCTTCGACCTGGAGACCGCCGAAGGCCGGGTGGCGGCGGCGGCGGCAGCCATTCCGATGGTGGCCCGCATCAAGGAGTCGAATCTGCGCGACGAGTATGCGCGGCAGCTCGCCGGCTGGCTCGGCGCCGATCACCAGAGCATCGGCAGCAGGGTGCGGCAGGCGGCGATCGCCGCTGCCAAGGCGGCCGACGCCGCGGGTCGGCGGACGCAGAGTGTCCAGCAAGCGGCCAGGGATGCCGAGCCGGCAACGGGGGAGCGGCGTCTGCACCACCCGAACCCCAAGGACCGCGCCACCATGGCGCAGCGCGAGGCGTTGAAACTCGTGCTGCAGCAACCGGTTCTGCTCGCCGGCAACTATCTGGACGTCGACCCGGAGTTCTACACAGAGCGCGCCTACCAGGTGCTGCACCAGGCGGTGCTGGCCGCCGGCGGGCCGGAGGCAGCCGCCCGGTCCGGGGTGACGGCGTGGCGGGGATCGATCACCGAGCACCTGCCGGCAGGCGGTGTCCGGTCCCTGGTGACGGAACTGGCGGTGGAGCCGCTGAACACCAAGCTGACCGACCTCGCGCGGTACGCCGGGTCAATCCTCGCCGCGCTCGCCGAGCCGGCCGCGAAGCTGCAGGAGGACCGGCTGCGTTCGGACCTGCAGCGGGCCGAGGCGAGCGGTGACGGGGATCGGGCCCGATCCCTCAGTGCCGACCTCACCGAGATGGCCGCGTACCGTCGGGCGCTGTCCGAGCGGGCCAAGGGCGCCTGACGTGCCGCTGCGCTGGCCCCGCCGGCGACTGTCAATTCCTGAGGGCCTGACCCGGGCGCTGCAGCCCGACGAGCACGTGCAGGTGCTCGCGCCACTGGCCGATGGGGAGCTGCTGGCCATCACCCGCTTCGGGATGTGGTTGCTCGCGGGCGATGTCGCGGTCCGGTGGAATTGGGAGACGGTCTCCAAGGCACGGCTGGCCGCCGGCACCCTCGTCATCATCGCCGCCGAGGAGTTGGCGGTGACCGACGACGGCATGGTTCTGCTGCGGGACCTGCCCGCGCGCTCGTTCCAGCTGGCCGGACCCACCGGCCTGACGGATGCGGTGCACACCCGGGTCCGGCGATCGGTGGCGGCGAGTCGCCAACTGCCATGGCCGGGAGCCGGTGGCTGGGTGGTGCTGCGGCGCATTCCCGGCCGTAACGGCCTCACCACGCAGGTCCGGCTGGACGCTGATCCAGGCGCCAACGGCCTGCCCACTGATTTTCTGACCGCGGCGCGGCAGGTTGCCGACGAGCTCGAGAACGGCATCGGTAGCTGAGGTTGGCGACGGCCGTGGTCGGTGGTGGCCGGTTCCGGCAGGCTCACCGTCGGTCAGCTGGCGGGCGGTCTAGCATTCGCACGTGTCCGAACAGCCGATGCCCACGTCCGGTCCTGCCTCGAGGCGGGCGTCCAACCAGGACCGGGAACGGGTCGCCACCATCCTGCAGAAGGCGATGGCGGACGGGCAGATCACCGTTCCTGAACTGGAGAGCCGGCTCGACGCTGTCTATGGCGCCAAGACACTGGGCGAGCTGGAACCGGTGATTGCGGATCTGCCGGGGCACGGACTTTCGCTGATCAAGGCGAGCGCTCCGGTGCCGGCGGTGACGGCCTTGTCCGTGGTGCCCGCATCCGCCGGTGCGCAGTCGACCGCCAACCTGGTCGGCATCATGTCGGGGGTGATCCGCAAGGGTTCGTGGGTCGCGCCGACGCGCATCAACTGTGTGGCGGTGATGGGCGGTGTGGAACTGGACTTCAGCACCGCGCAGCTCAGCGGCATGCGGACGACGATCAACATCACGGCCATCATGGGCGGGGTCGAGATCACCGTGCCGGCGGGCCTGACGGTGCGGGTGGACGGCGTGGGCATCATGGGGGCGTTCGAGGACAACGCGCACCAGACGTACGGCGCAGAGGCGCCCGTGCTGGTGGTGCGGGGGCTGGCGCTGATGGGCGGCGTCAACGTCAAAGCGGCGACGAAATCCATCGGCTGACCAAGCACCGCCGCCGGCGAGGTCCGGCACGGGGTGCTCAGGTGCGGTGCAGCACCTGGGAGATCTTCGCCTGGACGACGCCCGCAGCACCTTGTACTGCGGGGTGGTCGGCCGCCCGCGCCAACCAGCGCTTGATCTGCTCGTAGCGGTCGCGACCGGCTCGGGAGCCGAGCACGTATCCCAGCCCTGCGCCCAACAGGATCCGAAACATCTGGTGACTCCCTTTGATCTTCGTGCGCTGACGGTCTGAAGCTCGTCGCCCGGATGGCCGCAGCTAAGCCGAAGGCCCAGGTCGATGACCTGGGCCTGTGCTGGCTCCCCCGACTGGACTCGAACCAGTAACCGTCCGATTAACAGTCGGATGCTCTGCCAATTG